>JAATFR010000342.1 GCA_015655095.1 Hyphomicrobiales bacterium
CTGTCAAAAACGGCCCGATCGCCCTGATGCCGGGAAGGTTGATAAATGAAAATCCAGCCTTGATCCTGACCTCAAAATTATTCGCCCAAGATGTCCCATGCAGCATGTTCTTGTCCAGAGTTTCAAGCACCTTATGCCGGGCATCGAGACGGGCGGCAGTTGCCCACCCCGCCACGGCGCGCTGGGCCAGAAGCTCAGTCAACTGGCGCATATCGCCAGCAGGCATGAGAGGGGCAAGCTTGCCAAGCTGGAGCGACAGAAGGGCAGCTTCCTTTACGGATAGATAGCTCAACAGGAAGCGCACCCCTTCCACCTCACGCACATGAACGAGATCGTCAGCATCCGCATCGCGGTAGCGTGCCGCAAAATCATTGCAGGCCTTGTCCACCCGAGCGGCCCATTGCGCCTCGGCAGCCGCACTGCTTTCCCGGGTGATCTGGCGATGAGCAGACGAGAGCTGATTACGGATATTTTCAAGCCGTTCGAGGATGGCTGCCTTGCGGGGCATATTCTGCACTGCAACGCCCTTTGCCAGAGCATCAAGCACCGTGGAGACAGCCGAAGCGGAGAGGTTCCAGTCGGCATCGGCAAGCTCGACCTGTTGGGGCGGAAGATCCCGGGCTGGGGGACGACAACAGAATGCCTCGGTTTGCTCAACACGGGCATATCGTCCCACAACCCCGGCCTGGCCGGGACTGCCTATGTCCGCCGTTCTTTCCAGCCATGATGCCCGACGGGCGGCCGGGGATGGTTCAGGTGCAATGACATAGGACATATGGCCTCCCCTATATCCCGGCTGTACGCTAGGGCTACACCCCGCCAAGGAGCATCATATTCTTTTAAGGTTAACCATTATTTAAATTATTTTCCCTGACATCACCCCAGGTGAAGAAGCCGCGTCTTCACCGGCCCGTCACAAATGCGTCTATAATCCAGGCATCGACCTTCGGCCGCCAGCCTGATGGCGCCAGCAAAAGAGGCAATCCATGCTCCGCACGGCTTTCGACGGCGCGCGCCGCCGCCGCATTTATCTGTTTCGCCATGGCGATGTTTCCTATGTCGATGATCAGGGAAACCGGGTCGCCGACAACCGGGTGGTCCCGCTGACCGAATGGGGCCGCGAACAGGCCACCATGACCGGCAAGGCGCTGGCGGGCATCGGCTTTGACCGGGCGGTCTGCTCCACGCTGCCCCGCACGGCTGAAACCGCCGCCCTCATCCTTGAAGGCCGGGGCATGGAGGTTGAACCGATAGAGGCTTTCGTCGAGTTCCACGCCGACAATGCGGCCCGGGGCCGGATCACCGATCTCAACCAGATCGCCTATGCCTTCCGCGAGGCGGAAAAGCCGGGCGGACGCTATCTCGGCGGCGACAGCTTTGAAGTGGTGAATGCTCGCGTCATCACGGCGCTGGAAAAGCTGATCGCGGACCCTGAGTGGGACACGCTGGCGCTGATCGCCCATGGCGGCATCAACCGGCTCGCGCTCGGCTGGGCGCTCGGCACCGGGCTTTCAAGCTTCCCGGCGATCGACCAGAACACCTGCTGCTTCAACATCATCGATTTCGATGTTGATCCCGCAACAAAGACGATCGTGCGCAAGCATGTCCGGGCGATGAACGTCACGGTCTATGATGTGGTCAAGGGCGGCGACCATCTGATGTCGATGGAACAGGTCGCCCTGCGGCTGTCGCGGAAAACGGCGGCGTAATCCCCCTCCTCACTCCGGCAGGGCATAAGCGATGACCGCATTGCCCAGCGCCGTGCCGGAGCGGGCGTGACCGCCAGCGGCGATCAGCACATATTGCCGCCCCTTCCATTCATAGGACATGGGCGTTGCCTGCCCGCCCGCGGGCAGAACCGCCGTCCATAAAACCTTGCCGGTTTCGATGTCGAAGGCGCGGAACCGGCTATCCATGGTGGCCCCCAGGAAGACAAGTCCGGTCTGTGTCACAAGCGGGCCGCCAAAACTGGGCGAACCCCAACCGACCGGAAGTTCAACGGGGAGAGCTTTGGGCAGGTTGCCCAGCGTTTCATTCCATTTGATCTCCCCGCTTTTCAGATCGACGGCGACCAGCGCCCCCCAGGGCGGCGGCGAACAGGGCAGACCGAGCGGAGACATGAACAGATCGCGGCGGACCCCGAAACGCGCACCAAGCTGCGGCGAGATTTCCGACGTTTCATCCACCGCCTTGCGCCCCTTGTATTCCGCCGCCGGAAACAGCGTGATGACGTGGGCAAGGCGCGTGACATTGACGATGGCGATCTGGCGTACCGGGTCATAGGCCATGCCGCCCCAGTTGGCCCCGCCCCCGGTGAAAGGATAAAGGATCGTGCCCTGCTCGCTCGGCGGCGTGAACAGCCCTTCCGAACGCAAGCCGTCGAGACGCGCATTGCAGGCCTGCCTGTCGAACCAGACCAGCCCGAAGCCTGCGCCCTTTTCAAGCTTCTGCGGCACCAGCGCCGGAGGCTTCAGCGGGAAAGGCTGGGTCGGAGACAATGCCTCGCCGAGCGCCCCTCCCTGTGGCACAGGCCTTTCCTCGACGCCGAAGACCGGCTTGCCAGTGTCACGGTCGAGCACAAACATGAAGCCTGTCTTGGTGACCTGCGCAACCGCGTCGACCTCCCTGCCCTCATGGGTCAGGGTCAGCAGAGTTGGCTGGGCGGGCAGGTCATAATCCCAGACATCATGATGGACTGTCTGGAACGACCAGCGCACATGGCCGGTTTTTGCCTCCAGAGCCACCACGGAATCAGCGTAATTATCATTCCCCGCCCGTTGGCCGCCGAAAAAATCCGGACTTGGGCTGCTGGTCGGGATAAAGATGAGATCCCGCTTCACATCATACGAAAGCGGAGCCCAGGCGTTGGCGGCCCCGGCGCGCACCGGCTTGCCATCCTTGTCCAGCGTCAGCGGATCGAAACTCCAGACCAGCTTGCCCGTGCGCGCGTCATAGGCCCGGACGCTGCCGGCAGGCGCACCCACCCGGACATTGTCGCTAATTGACGAACCCGTCACGAGCAGGTCTCCGGCGACAAGAGGAGCCGAAGTGATCTGGAATTCACCCGGCCAGAGCAATGTCCGGTCCGCCCCCGCCGCCACCTCGCCGGGATGCGCCGGGTCGGCGCCGAAACCCGGACACAGACGCCCCGTCCCTGCATCCACCGCGATCAGGCGCGCATCGTTCGTCCCCATGAAAATGCGGGCGCTGCACAATGCGCTTTCCGGCGCGGAGCCGTCGCGCCAATAGGATACGCCCCGGCAGACGAACTGGTTCGCGGGCCTGGAATCGAGCGCGATATGCGGATCAAAACGCCAGCGCAAGGCACCGCTTGCCGGATCAAGAGCAATGATTTCATTGAAGGGAGTACAGAAAACGAGCGATCCCGCGACAAGGATCGGCGTCGTCTCGAACGCATAGCGGCGCTTGAGCAGGTCTGCGGGCTTCGACGTCATATCCCCAGTGGAAAAGCGCCATGCCTCGGTCAGTCTGCTCACATTTTCAGGGGTAATCTGCGCTGCTGCCACATAGCGCTGACCGCCGGGATCGCCGCCATAGCTCTCCCAGCCAGAAGCAAATGCCACATCGTTCAACATGGCCAGTAAACCAGCCAGAAGAAACGTGAGCGCGACCCTGCTTTTCAATTCCATAAGCGCCCCCACCTTTATGGCAGAGGCATTCAGTCAGATAATGGGGGACAGGTCCAGTTAGCTGCCGGCCTGCACCTGATTGACGGCCTCGGCCAGCAGTTCTTCCATGGTGTGGCGGATCTGGTGGTCCAACTGCTCAACCTTGTGCTTGTCGAATTCGGCGCGCAGAAAGCGGAATACATCCTCATCCCCCTGCTCCTCGAAATCGGCGCGGATAATCCGGGTCACGAGGTCAGCCGCCGCGGTCGCGTCCAGCCCCAGCAAGCCTGCGGCCCACTGGCCCAGCAGCTTGTTCCGGCGCGCTGTCGCCTTGAAACGGAGATTCTCATCGTGGGCAAACTTTGCTTCAATGCTCTGTTCGCGCTCGTTGAAACTGGACATATACCCTTAATCTCCGTGTGGTTACAGGGGCCGACCCTTCGGTTCCGCAGGCTCCGCCTTAGATAGCGCCCGGTGCATGGCAAATCAACTGAGCCATAATATTTTTGAATAATTATAAATTAAGATATAATCATCTGTTTTATAAATATAATTGCCATCAAAAAGCAATATCCACGGCTCCGGCATGGTCGATTGTATCGCACTCCCCCATGGAGTAACGTGCGCCCTGCCGGAAGGGTGGTCCATTTGACGGGTCTCCCGCCTCCCCCGCCATCGTTGGCGAACCACCATCTCGCCAGACGAAACCCAAGGCCTAACTCACTGGAAACCCGATCATGAGCCGGCGCAGACGCGTTTACGAAGGCAAAGCCAAAGTCCTTTACGAAGGCCCGGAACCTGGAACGCTGATTCAGCATTTCAAGGACGACATGACCGCCTTCGACGCCCAGAAACGGGCTGTGGTCGAAGGCAAGGGCGTGCTGAACAACCGGATCTCGGAATATGTCTTCGCCCGGCTGGGCGACATCGGCGTGCCGACCCATTTCATCCGCTCGCTCAACATGCGCGAACAGCTTATCCGCGAGGTCGAGATCATCCCGGTCGAGGTGGTGGTGCGCAATGTGGCGGCGGGCTCGCTCGCAACCCGGCTCGGCATCGAGGAAGGCACCCTGCTGCCCCGCTCGATCATTGAATTCTACTACAAGAGCGATGCCCTTCACGACCCGATGGTGTCTGAAGAGCATATCACCGCTTTCGGCTGGGCGACCCCGCAGGAGATCGACGACATGATGGCGCTGGGCCTCAGGATCAATGATTTCCTGACCGGCCTTTTCATCGGCGTCGGCATCCGCCTCGTCGACTTCAAGGTCGAGTTCGGCCGCCTTTATGAAGGCGAAATGGTCCGCGTGGTGCTGGCCGATGAGATCAGCCCGGACTCCTGCCGCCTCTGGGACGTCCGCACCAGCGAAAAGCTGGACAAGGACCGGTTCCGCCGTGATATGGGCGGGCTGATCGAGGCCTACCAGGAAGTTGCCCGCAGGCTGGGAATCCTGTTCGAGAATGATACCAAGGGCCGGTCCGGCCCCACCCTGGTCAAGTGATAAACTCTTTGCACGAGAGAACTGAAAGTATGAAAGCCCGTATCACAGTCACCCTGAAAAACGGCGTTCTGGACCCCCAGGGCAAGGCGATTGAGGGCGCGCTCGGCTCCCTCGGTTTTGAGGGCGTTGAAGGCGTCCGCCAGGGCAAATATTTCGAGGTGGATCTGGCCGAAACCGACGCAGGCAAGGCGCGTGCGGCCCTTGACGAGATTTGTGCGAAACTGCTGGCCAACACAGTGATCGAGAATTACGCGATCGAACTGGCCGACGCCAAAAGCGGGAAGTGAGCATGAAGTCCGCTGTCATCGTATTTCCCGGCTCCAACCGCGAACGCGACATGCTGTATGCGCTGGAAACCATCACTGGCGTGAAGCCCGTGCCGGTCTGGCATACCGAACATGAAGTGCCCGATGTCGATCTGATCGTCCTGCCGGGCGGCTTTTCCTATGGCGACTATCTGCGCACAGGCGCCATTGCGGCACGCGCCAACATCATGGCCGCCGTGGCGAAGAAAGCCGCCGCTGGCGTCCGTGTGCTGGGCGTCTGCAACGGCTTCCAGATATTGTGCGAAAGCGGGCTTTTGCCCGGCGTGCTGATGCGCAACGCCCATCTGCGGTTCGTCTGCAAGAATGTGGATCTGGAAGTCGCCAACGCCAACAGCGATTTCACGAAAAAATATGCCAAAGGCCAGATATGGCCCTGCCCGGTCGCCCACGGTGACGGCAATTATTTCGCTGACGCCGAGACAGTGAAGCGCCTTGAGGCCGAAGGCCGGGTGAGCCTGCGCTATGCCAACGGCACCAATCCCAACGGTTCGGTGAACGACATTGCCGGCATCCTCAGCGCCAGGGGCAATGTCATGGGGCTGATGCCTCACCCTGAAAACATGATCGAACCCCTGAACGGCAGCACCGCCGGACGGGGCCTCTTTGAAAGCGTGCTGGAGGCGGTTGCGTGAGTACTTCAAACCTTGCGATCACTCCGGCGCTGGTTGCCGAACATGGGCTCAAGCCTGACGAATATCAGCGCATCCTCGATCTGATCGGCCGTGAGCCGAGCCTGACCGAGCTTGGCATCTTCTCAGCCATGTGGAACGAGCATTGCTCCTACAAATCCTCCAAGAAATGGCT
Organism: Hyphomicrobiales bacterium; assembly: GCA_015655095.1. GTDB lineage: Bacteria > Pseudomonadota > Alphaproteobacteria > Parvibaculales > Parvibaculaceae > JAATFR01. Next base: position 6,262 of record JAATFR010000342.1, read on the forward strand.
GCGCACCCTGCCAACGACCGGGCCGCGCGTCGTTGTCGGCCCCGGTGAAAACGCCGGCGTGGTCGACATCAATGACGGCCAGGTCATCGTCTTCAAGATGGAAAGCCATAACCACCCCTCCTACATCTCGCCCTATCAGGGCGCGGCGACAGGCGTGGGCGGCATTCTGCGCGATGTCTTCACCATGGGCGCCCGCCCTGTTGCCGCGCTCAATGCACTGCGCTTCGGCGCGCCGGACCATCCCCTGACCCGGCATATCGTCTCGGGCGTCGTCGGCGGCGTCGGCGGCTATGGCAACAGTTTCGGCGTGCCGACCGTGGGGGGCGAGGTCAATTTCGACCCAAGCTACAATGGCAACTGCCTCGTGAACGCCTTTGCGGCGGGACTGGCCGATGCCGACGGCATTTTCCTCTCCGAAGCCAAGGGCGTCGGCCTCCCGATCGTCTATCTCGGCTCCAAGACCGGCCGTGACGGCATCCATGGCGCGACCATGGCCTCGGCCGAGTTCGGCGAGGACGCGGAGGAAAAGCGCCCGACCGTGCAGATCGGCGACCCTTTTGCTGAAAAGCTGCTGCTCGAAGCCTGCCTTGAGCTGATGGCGTCCGGCGCGGTTGTCGCCATTCA
>JAATFR010000071.1 GCA_015655095.1 Hyphomicrobiales bacterium
ATCGCGGTGTCGACGTGCTGATCGCCACCCCCGGCCGCCTGCTCGACCAGATTTCGCGCGGCAAGGTGCTGCTCACCGGCGTTCAGGTGCTTGTCGTCGATGAAGCCGACCGCATGCTCGACATGGGCTTTATCCCCGATATCGAGGATATCTGCCGCAAGATTCCCTTCACCCGCCAGACCCTGCTTTTCTCCGCGACGATGCCGCCGGAAATCCAGCGCCTGACCGAGGCCTTCCAGCAGAACCCCGAGCGTGTTGAAGTTGCCCGCCCGGCTTCCACCGCGCTCACCGTGACGCAATCCATCGTGCGTACGACCAAGGAAGACAAGCGCGACAAGCTGCGCGAAATGATCCGCAACGAGACGATCAAGAACGCGATCATCTTCTGCAACCGCAAGTCCGACGTCACCATCGTCTACCGTTCCCTCGAAAAGCATGGCTTTTCGGTCGGCGCGCTCCACGGCGATCTTGAGCAGAGCGTGCGCACAAAGACGCTGGAGAAATTCCGGAACGGCGAACTTGATCTTCTGGTCGCCAGCGACGTTGCCGCCCGGGGTCTCGACATTCCAGACGTGAGCCATGTATTCAACTTCGACGTGCCGATCCATGCGGAAGACTATGTTCACCGCATCGGGCGCACCGGCCGCGCGGGCCGCGAAGGCGCCACCTTCATGCTCGTCACCAAGTCGGACGACAAATATCTGGCCGCCATCGAAAAACTGATCGGCAATCCTCTGAAGGAGAGCGAGCTTTATCGCAGCGGCGGCAAACCCTCTCCTGTCACGGTGGTTGCCGCCCCGGCAACGGATGGCGAAACGGCGGTCCCGGCAGAAAAGCCCAAGCGCCGCACCAGAACGGCCAGGCCCAAGGCCGTTCCGGCCCAGAACGCTGAGGCCCTGCCCGTTCCGCTGTTAGCCGACACAGACCAGCCGCTTGAAATTCGCGATACCCAGGCCCACGAACAGGTCCGCGAAACTCCCGTGGATCGCCCGGCGCCGGAACGGACCCGCGCGCCTCGTGAGCGCACAGCCCGTGCTCCAAGGGAGCATGCGCCTGCGGACCATACAGCGCCTCGCGACAACACTACCCGCGACAGCAATAACCGTGATCACAATGCGCGTCCTGCCCAACCGCAGCCCCGCCGCTATCAGGACGACAACCACGACCGCGTCGTTGGTCTGGGCGATCATGTCCCCGCTTTCCTGCTGCGCCCGGTCAAGCTTCCCAAGCGCAAGGCCAGCGACGATATAGACGTCGAAACGGAAACCGAAACGGCCTAGTCATCTGCTTTCATCATCTTCAAGAATCAAGACCCCGGCATGATGTGCCGGGGTTTCTTATTTTCAATTTGAGAAGCCACAAGAACTGCATCCATTTCGCCATGCAGATGTTGCGAAGACCGGATTGATAAAATAGCCTTCATATATCGGTTCCGGATACGAGACATCTGCAAGGAACCGGGGCTGAGAATGATCACACCGATGATGATCAGATCGAAAACCGTCCGCATGCAATAGACTGAAAGGACCAGTCCAGATAATAACGGCGTAAGAAATCCGGCCACATTCTCTACCGGAATTGACCGCTTTTAGCCGACGACTAGCAGATCCACGCTGAACTATTCAGCTCATATGAATTCGGCCTGCTCTTCGCTTGCAAGAGCCTGCCGGGACAAGAGCAAGGCGCAACGACCGAAAACCGCCGCTGTGACCAATTGCTTGCCCGCGAAAAAGACAGCCGTCGCGTTGCGATGAGACTGTCGCCAGGCCTGATCCGCCGTCCATGGCGGAGGGCATGTCCGAGCGGGAGGGCGGTGCGAACACCGCCCTCCATGCGGCCCGGATCCGATATCAGGCTTGTCCCCGGTTCTACTTCTTGATCATTGAGGCAATGCGTTTGCGGGTCTTGGGTCCATAGGGCGCGCGGAACAGTTCGGCCACCATCTTCGACTTCGCCTGATGATAAACCGCCTTGGCGTGGCTGAAGGTCCGGAAACCATCAAGACCGTGATAGGAGCCCATGCCCGAGGGGCCGACGCCGCCGAACGGCAGATCCTCCATCGAGACGTGCATGATCACATCATTGACTGTTGCGCCGCCCGAAGTGGTGCGCGTCAGCACCCGGTTTTCCTCCGCCTTGTCCTGACCGAAATAATAGAGCGCGAGCGGGCGAGCATGACCGTTGATATAGTCGATGGTCTCGCTCACATCGCGATAACCCTTGATCGGCAGCACCGGCCCGAAAATCTCGTCCTGCATCACTTTCATGTCATCGGAAGGATTGATGACAAGCGTCGGCGCCATCTTGTAGCTCGGTTGCTGGCTGAAATCCTCATTGGCAGGATTGACCTCGACCACACGCCCGCCCTTGGCCTTCGCGTCCTCTACATAGGATTTGAGCCGTTCGAGATGGCGCTGGTTGATGACGGACGTGTAATCGTCATTGTCGCGCAGGGCGGGATACATGGTCTTCACCGATTTCTGCACGGCGCTGACAAAGCCTTCGACCTTGCTTTCAGGCACGAACACGTAATCTGGCGCAAGGCAGATCTGCCCGGCGTTCATCATCTTGCCGGTCATGATCCGGGCCGCCGCATCATCGAGATCGGCAGTGTCAGACACGATAACCGGCGATTTGCCGCCGAGTTCCAGCGTCAACGGTACAAGGTTTTCCGCCGCCGCGCGCATGACGTGGCGGGCGATGGAGGTGGCTCCTGTGAATAGCAAATGATCGAAGGGAAGCTTTGAAAAGGCCTCGCCCACCTGCGGCCCGCCGACGATGACGGCAACTTCCGTTTCATCAAAGACGGTGCTGAACAGGCGCCGCATCAGTTCCGACGTAGCGGGCGTATATTCCGAAGGCTTGATCATGGCGCGGTTGCCCGCCGCGAGAATGCCCGCGAGCGGCGTAAAGGTGAGATTGACCGGAAAGTTCCACGGGCTGATGACGCCGACCGTACCCAGCGGCTGGTATTCGATCCGGGCTTTCGCGCCGAACAACCCGAGCGGGAACTGGACCTTGCGTTTTTCCGGTTTCATCCAGCTTTTCAGGTGGGCGCGCGCATGTTTAAGCGGGCCGATCGAGCTCATGACGTCAGTCAGCAGCGTCTGCTCGCGGCTGCGATGGCCGAAGTCGGTGGAAATCGCGTCGGCAATCTCGTTCTGGTTATCAACCAGAAGCGCAATGGCCCGGTTGATCCAGTCAATCCGCTTTTCGGCGCTAAGCGGCCCCTCGCGCAGATGCGCCGTCTTCTGACGGTCAAGTATCTCCTGCATGGCTATGGCAGCTGCATCACCACCCTTTATCTCGACGACCGACATCGGTTCTCTCCCTCAACGCCGGGGCCGGGGGCCGCCGGGCTGGTTCATTGTTCTGGTTCGGACAGCCTCATCCATCTGCCCGCAAGACCAAAAGCCTACCCTAAAACCGGGTCCGGCGCAGCCCCGGCGAACAGATTTGTATGTTCGCGGAAGAGTTGACGCAGCGGCTTCCAGTGCCTTCCGGAGGGGACCCCAAAGGCCGCTTTTGTCGCGACCCGGCCCCGTCTATGCTCCCCGGCAAACAAATCAGAATGGACGGAAAATGACCCGGGAAACGATCACGCTGGAGACGAAGGACGGCATCGCCCTCCTCACGCTCAACCG
>JAATFR010000025.1 GCA_015655095.1 Hyphomicrobiales bacterium
GGAAACACCGAAGCCGCGTCGAGCACGGCCTTGTAGCCTGCCAGATTGGACTGAGAAGACAGCACGTCCATCGACTGGGCGCGCGAGATGCGGGGCATGAATTCCATGGCGAATGCATTGATGCCCGCGGCCGCATATTTCTGGACCTGGGCATTGTCGCCATAGGGATTGAGGATCGCGACCAGCATGGCGCCCCGCTTGATCAGGGCAAGTTCGTCATCGCCCGGGGTGCGCACCTTGAAGACGACATCCGCATCCTTCAGCGCCGAGGCTTCATCGGCGGCGATGCTCGCGCCCGCCGCCTTATAGTCCTCGTCGCTGATGCGCGCGCCAGCGCCAGCGCCCGATTCCACTACGACCTCGACCCCGAGCGCCACCAGTTTCTTGATGGTGTCGGGGGTCGCCGCCACGCGCGTCTCGCCTTCAAGACGCTCCTTGGGTACTGCCAATTTCATGAACTTGCCTGCTCCCTTGGGTCTGCTCGACCGTCATACGCGATTTCAGCGCGATGCGGGCAGCAGGCCACCCGCTCTCACGTCAACATCCGCTACTTAGACTTATTCTAAATAAATGCAGGAGCCCGGAGAAGCAAGTTTTAGCTGCGAGCCCCCCGGCCGTCGCCCCCTGCTCGAATACCGTGTGCCTTAAAGCGTGATGATTGCGAGCAGGATCAAAACGACGATGACGCCGATCGTGCCGTAGGTCGCGCCCTTGAGGAATGCGTCATAGGTGCCGATATGGGCTTCCTTGTCCATTTCCTCGCTCCAGACGGCGTCTGATTTCGCTTCGCTCATATCCGGCTCTCTCTTTTCGCATTTCAGGACGTCATGCGGACGCCATTTGATGAAAATTTCGTGCGCGGACTATAGCAAAGCGAGAGAGCACGGCAAGGCTCCCCAAGCGTCAGGATCTTGGCCCCAGCAGCTTGAAAAGACCCGTCCCGGTCAGAAGCGTGCGATCGCCCGACCAGATGCGCCCCTTCACCGTGATGAAATCATCCTCCATGCCGATGACCTCGCTGCCGCCCTCCACCCAGTCGCCAAGCTTGCCGCCGGAGAGGAAATCCGTCATCAGCCTCACCGTCACCCAATGCCGGTGATAGATGAGCGAAACCGGATGCCCCCAGGCCACATCGGCAAAGGCCATCAACATGCCGCCATGGCAATTGCCCATGCCGTTGGTGTGATATTCCTGCACCCGGAAAGCCATGGATGATTCCTGCCCGCCGCCAATGCCCTCATAGATCGGCCCAATCTGGCGACCAAAGCCGCTGAACCAGTTGAGCACCTGATAGCCTTCGGGAACGGGGGATTCTTTTTCTTCTACAAGGTCGTCGGTCATGCTCACTCAAAGAACGGAGTAACGGAGGTCAGGCAACGGGGGTCAGGATTCTGGCTTTCTTTAGCGCGGCCTTCTGGCGGGCTTCAAGCGCGCCGATCTCGAAATTCTTAATGGTCTCGTTGAACAGCCTGTAGAAATTGAGCTGGGCGTCAAGATGCAGGAAGACGCCGCCAAGGCCAATCGCGGCGCGATCCATAAACACGAACTCGCGCGGCGGCGTCACCGGCCCATGGGCCTTGAGCGCGCTGTGAACGGCAAAGGCCTCCTTGCGGCCATAGTCCCCCGGGCGCACGCCATCAGCCACGCTGCGCACCCTGTCATCGAGCATGGGGGCATAGATGAAGCGCGCCCACAGATTCAGCGTATCGATCAGTTCATTGGACAGGTCCTTGAAACCCCAAACCCGATAGGCTTCCGCCGCCCGGTCGCGGTCATTCGCTTCAAGCGCCCGGTAAAGCTCGACCACGCCCGAGACGAACCGCGGGCTGAAAAGGCGGATGCAGCCATAATCCAGCAGATGGATGCCAGCGACCACGGGGCCTTCCGCCCCCTCCTTCTCGCGCACCAGATAATTGCCCAGATGAGGGTCACCGTGAATGACGCCGAAATGGCTGAACGGCATCCACCAGGCGGCGAACATGGCCTCGGCGATCCTGTTGCGCGCGGCCAGAGGATGATCCTTGAAGGAAAGCAGGGGCTTGCCGTCGAGCCATCCCATGGTCAGCAGACGTTTTGTGGAAAGCGCGCCGACGACCTCCGGCACGCTGACGCGCGGCTCGTCCCTGAAGATCGCCCCGTAGAGCCGCATGTGCGCGGCCTCCAGCTCGTAATCCAGCTCCTCACGCAGCCGGTCGCCGATTTCTGCGAACATTTCGCGGGTGTCAACGGCGGAATCCATGCGCCGGTACACGGAAAAAGCGAGGGAAAGCTGCTGCAGGTCCGCCTCGACGGCGGATTGCATATCGGGATATTGCAGTTTGACGGCAACGCGCGCGCCATCGGGCAGCACGGCCCGGTGAACCTGCCCGAGCGACGCGGCAGCCGCAGCCTCATGCTCGAAATGCTCAAAACGCTTTTCCCAGTTCACGCCCAGTTCCGAGCGCATCCGCCGTCGCACGAAGTTCCAGCCCATCGGCGGCGCGGCGGACTGAAGCTCGGCAAGCTCGGCGGCGAATTCGGGCGGCACCACATCTGGAATGGTCGCCGCCATCTGCGCGACCTTCATGATCGGCCCCTTGAGACCCCCAAGCGCGGCCTTGAGATCGCGGGCTGTCTTGTCATTGTTGGCCTCAAGCCCGAGCAGACGGCCAGCGCCTGCCCGCGCGGCAATGCCGCCAAGGCCCACGCCCACCTGGGCATAACGTTTCAGGCGGCGGCTGATCCGGCTTGATTCCGAATCCTCATCACCGCTCATTCCATCTTCTCCAGCTCGTCAATCAGTGAACTGACAATGGAAAGCCCCTTGTCCCAGAAGGCGGGATCGCTGGCGTCGAGGCCGAACGGGGCCAGCAGTTCCTTGTGGCGCAAGGTGCCGCCCGCCGAAAGCATGGCGAGATAGCGCTCGGCAAACCCCTCCGAAGACTGCTCATAGACGGCATAGAGCGAATTGACGAGGCAATCTCCGAACGCATAGGCGTAGACATAGAAAGGCGAATGGACGAAGTGCGATATGTAGCACCAGTAGGTTTCATAGCCCTCGCCCAGATGGATGCCATCGCCGAGACTTTCGCCCTGCACCTCAAGCCAGATCCGGCCGATCTGCTCGCTGGTCAGTTCGCCCTCGCGGCGCGCTGTGTGGAGACGGCGCTCAAACTGGTAAA
>JAATFR010000280.1 GCA_015655095.1 Hyphomicrobiales bacterium
CCGTGCATGCCGTTGTCGCGGAAATATTCACCCATCGTGCAGCCGGCGAAGGGAGCCAGATACTGAAGGGGAGCGGGTTCGGACGCCGTGGCGGCGACTACTATGGTGTATTCAAGCGCGCCGTTCTCTTCCAGCGTCTTCACGATCTGGGCGACCGTTGAGCGCTTCTGGCCGATGGCGACATAGATGCAGTAAAGCTTCTGCGTCTCGTCGTTCGACTGGTTGAGCGGCTTCTGGTTCAGGATCGCGTCGATGGCGACGGCGGTCTTGCCGGTCTGGCGGTCACCGATGATCAGCTCGCGCTGGCCACGGCCAACCGGGATCAGCGCGTCGATGGCCTTGAGGCCGGTCTGCATCGGCTCATGAACCGATTTCCGGTGGATAATGCCCGGCGCCTTGACGTCCACGCGGCGGCGCTCGTCGGAAACAATCGGGCCCTTGCCATCGATGGGGTTGCCCAGCGGATCGACGACGCGGCCCAGAAGACCCTTGCCGACCGGCACGTCCACGATGGCGCCCGTGCGCTTGACGGTGTCGCCTTCCTTGATGCTCCGGTCAGAACCGAAGATCACGACGCCGACGTTGTCCTGTTCAAGATTCAGCGCCATACCACGGATGTTGCCCGGGAACTCGACCATCTCACCGGCCTGGACATTGTCCAGACCATAGATGCGGGCAATGCCGTCACCGACGGAAAGCACCTGACCGATCTCGGAAACTTCAGCCTCTTGGCCGAAACCCTGGATCTGTTGCTTTAGGATTGCGGAGATTTCCGCGGCCTGAATATCCATCAGCCAGCCTCTTTCATGGCATTCTTGAGAGAGTTGAGCTTCGTACGAAGCGAGCTATCGATCATGCGGCTGCCAACCTTCACGATCAGCCCGCCAAGCAAGCTTTCATCGACACTAGTATTGATATTGACGTTGAGTTGCACCGCATCTTTGAGCGCCGCTTTCAAATCTTCGATCTGCGCGTCGCTGAGCACATGCGCCGAGATCACGTCCGCGGTCAGCTCGCCACGCTTAAGCGCGAGAAGCTGGCGGTAGCCGCGCAGCATGTCGGGGAGAACGAACAGGCGGCGGTTTTCGACCACCACGCCGACAAAATTACGGACCAGCGTGCTGACGCCGATCTTTTCGAGGATAGCGCCGATTACCCGCGCCTGATCCCTGGCGGCATGGAGCGGGCTCTTCACGAAAAGACGCAGGTCCGCGCTCGCATCCAGAGCAGCCTGAAGGCTGCCCAGATCGGCCGCAACAGCGTCCAGCGCATTCTGCGCTTCGGCCAACTCGAACAGAGCCGTGGCATAACGCCCGGCAACGCCCGTTACTGTGCTTTCAGATGACACGTCCGATGCTCGCCCGTGTTGTTTATGGAAGTTTGCGCGCCCCTGTCCGACGGACAGCCAGAACCACCTGTCGGCGGACCAGATCGATAACACGCTAACCTGTTGCGATCGTTCAAAATTCTTTTGGTCTGGAAAGGGATATTTTTGGCATGCCCCACCAAGCCGCGGGTTTCGTAACACAGCACGCCCGGCATCGCAACAAGACTCGCCGCACCTGCGAGGTGCGGCATTTCCGCCGCACCTCCTCCCATGCCCTCTGCGGCATTCCGGAAAGCCCACTTTCGCCGCCCACGGGCGTATCCTTTTATAAGCGGGCACGGCAATCCCCGGCTGCCGGGCACATGACTTGCCCGGAACGGAATCAGCGCCGCCTGAACCTGGCAAGCAAGACGAGTGTTGTCCTGGTCACATCAATCAACATTCTGTTCATGCATTCATAAGCCTGGTCCGCCCAACCATGGACGAAGGTCTTAGGGGTTTGCACGGCCTCCTTCTGCTCTCCCTGAACAGGCGCTCTGACAATCGCCTCCGCAGGCTCGTCGCGCTTTGCCATCTCTCGACGCGAGAGAAGAGACGTGTTCTTCGCCTTCCGCCATCCGGGCTTATGTGTGTAGCGCTGAAAGGGAGAAGGCATGGTCTCCGCTTCCAAAGAGCGGGGCATTTTAAGGAGCCGGGTTAAAAACGTCTCACCAGGCCCCCGCAGCAAGGAGTCGTTATGAAACTTCTCTGACAGACCCGTCCCACTCGCTGCAACATGCGAGGCGATCCCTGAAGCAAGCCTGGAAGCCCCTCCCCAAACCGGCTCACCCCCCTGACTTATCTTCCGGCCCATCCAGTTGAACAAGGGAACGCGCGCGCGCGGAATCGGCGGCACAGGTAAAGGCGGCTCGCGGGTTTCAATGGTGTCCTGCCTGCCTGCATTGCGGAGCGAGGGCAGATGATCAAATGCCAACCTCACTCCCACCCCGAATGTAGCCCTCTGCTGAGCCTGACCTGCCTCTTCAAAGTGTAAGCGGAGAGTGCGTCCCAATTCAGGCGCCAGCCTGTTGGAAGGAACGGCATAATGCGGTTCTTCATCTGTATGGGGCCAGGGCTCCACCACTGGCCGGGTCGCCGGGAGAACGGTGTAAGGCGACACGCCTTGCCGTTTCGAGGGAACCTCATAATGCGGCTCTTTGACTGCATGTAACGGAGCCTCCACCACCGGCCCGGGAGACGGCTGATCGCCTGATGCCAATCCTTCGGAAACAGCGGGGGCTGACCCTCTCCGCGGGTCATTTACATGCCAGTTCCTCGGCACGGCGTATTCACCGCTGGCGCGCGCGCCCGACGAGACCTCTCTCCGGAACGCACCCGACAGCCGATCCTCCCAGATCACCGGAAGACGCGGCGGTATATTCAGTAATCTCCTTTGCTGCCAGTTGGGCACCCTGCTCATGTCCGGCGCGACCTTGCGCAACATGGGGTATGGGACAGGAGCAGCACCTGTATCGGCCATTCCCAGCGCCCCCGCACCGCCTGCCCGGGCAGGCGGCCCCATAGTCAACGCCGGATGAACCTGAAGCTTCAGCGCTTTTGATAAAGAGATCACTTTCAAATAACTCCAATTAATATTCATTAACCATTCAATAATATGAGGCAATGATCTTAAAAAATAAGAAAATTGAAAATATTACAAAATAAAGATTTAATAATATTTCAAATATATAAAGTGTAAACAAAAACTTCTCGGTCATTCCCTGAGACAGCCGCACAGCCATGCCAAAAAGGAACCGCCCTAGAGAAAACTGAGCGGATCAATGTCGATGGCGACGCGCACTGAGCCCGGCACCTTCATGTCGCCAAGCCAGCTCGTCACAAAGGCCTGAAGATTAACCTCGCGCCGAGCCTTGACCAGGAAGCGGATGCGGGTGCGGCCGCGCAGCAGCGCGAGGGGCGCAGGGGCCGGACCCAGCACCTGCACTTTTTCAGCTTCGGGAATGCGCAGGGCCATTTCGCGCGCCACCCGCTGGGCCTCGGCTGGATTTTCCGACGACACCACCACGCCCGCGAGCCGCCCGAAGGGAGGCTGCCCCAGCCGCTGCCTCTGCTCGGCCTCGCGGGCATAAAAACTGTCGCGCGCGCCTGCCACCAGCGCCCGCATCACCGGATGCTCAGGCATATAGGTCTGCAGCAGAACCCGCCCCGGCCGCTCGGCCCGCCCGGCCCGACCCGCGACCTGCTGCATGAGCTGGAACGTGCGCTCGCCTGCACGCAAGTCGGCGTTTTCCAGCCCCAGATCCGCATCGATGACGCCAACCAGCGTAAGCCAGGGGAAATGATGCCCCTTGGCTACGATCTGCGTGCCGATGATGATGTCGATCTCGCGGTTCTCGATCTGGCGGATGGCCTCTTCATGGGCCTTCGGCCCGTGCAGCACATCGCTGGAAAGAAGGCTGATCCGGGCCTCCGGGAAGCGCTCCGCGACCTCCTCGGCAATGCGCTCAACCCCCGGCCCGCAGGCGACGAGGCTATCCTCCGCCGCGCAGGACGGACAGGCCCTGGGCAACGGCGCTGTGTAGCCGCAATGATGGCAGGCAAGCTCGCGACGGAACCGGTGCTCGACCAGCCAGGCGCTGCAATTGGGGCATTCCATGCGGTGCCCGCAGGCGCGGCAGAGCGTAAGCGGCGCATAGCCCCGCCTGTTGAGGAAAAGCAGCGTCTGCTCTTTCTGTTCCAGCGCCTCGATCATCGCCTCGACCAGCCGGGGGGAGAGCCAGCGGCCCCGCTCGGGCGGGTCGCGGCGCATGTCGATGGCGCTGATCTCGGGCATCGCCGCTTCGCCATGGCGCGAGGCAAGCTGGATCGCGCCATAACGCCCGGCCTGCGCATTGACGAAGGTTTCAAGCGCCGGGGTCGCCGAACTCAGGATCACCGGAATGCCGCCGAGCGAGGCGCGCACCACCGCCATGTCGCGGGCATTGTAGCTCACGCCCTCATCCTGCTTGTAGGCGGCGTCATGCTCCTCATCGACCACGATGAGGCCAAGGTCCGCATATGGCAGAAAGAGCGCCGAGCGCGCGCCGACCACCACGCCTGCCCTGCCCTCGGCCACCGCCCGCCACACGCGGCGGCGTTCGCGCGAGCCAAGGTCTGAATGCCATTCCGCCGGGCGGACGCCGAAGCGCGCCTCGAACCGATCCAGAAACTGGGAGGTGAGCGCAATCTCGGGCAGCAGGATCAGCGCCTGACGGCCCCGCCGCATCGCCTCGGCCACCGCCTCGAAATAGACCTCGGTCTTGCCCGATCCGGTCACCCCGTCCAGCACCATCGGACGCGGCGCCTCCTCATCAAAAAGGGCCATCAGTCCGTTTGCGGCCTCCTGCTGATCCTGAGAAAGGATTTTGCCGGCGAACCCGGGATTGATGACGGCAAAGGCCGCTTCGGCGGGCAGGTCGATGGCTTCGAGCGCGCCATGCTCCAGCAGCCCTTTGACCACCGAGGCGCTCGCCCCGGCTTCGTCGGCCAGTTCCGGGGGCGTGCGGGCGAAACCGTCCGCCGCCGCCGCCAGCACGCGGGTGCGGGCGGGCGTCATCCGGGCGGGTGTCTCGCCTGTGATCCTCAGCAGGGTGCGCGTGCGCTGCGGCTCCAGCGCCCCCGGCGCGCGCATGACGAGACGCAGCACCATGCCCGGCGGGTGCAGCGTATAGGCTGCCACCCAGTCGATGAAACGGCGCGAAACCTCCCTGAGCGGCGGTACAGGCAGCACTTCCTCAACCGCCCGCAAACGGTTGTCGCCGACCTCGCCGGTGCCCTCGCCCCAGACCACACCGACCAGCAGGCGCGGTCCCAGCGGCACCACGACGAAACTGCCCGGCTCCAGATCAAGGCCGGGGGGCACCTTGTAATCGTAAGGCTTGGGCAAGCCCAGCGGCAGCAGGACACTCACGGTCCGTCTGCGACCGGACGCGGCAAGGCGCTCGTCGCCGTCTTCGGTCCAGAGCCCGCCCTGTTGTTGCTGGTCGATTCCCGTCATGCCATCATGAATAGCGTCCAAAGCTTCCCGGGGCAGCATAAACTCACACCAGACAGGGCATTCTCGCGTCATGAAATTTTTCGTCGATACAGCCGATACGAATGAAATCAGGGAACTGGCGGCAACGGGCCTGCTGGACGGCGTGACCACCAACCCTTCGCTGA
>JAATFR010000238.1 GCA_015655095.1 Hyphomicrobiales bacterium
AACCCCGGCATGTCTATGAAAATGCCAGATCGCAGGCCCTCGCTGGAGGAAAAAACTCTGCTCGGGGGCGGCAGCTTTGGAAGAGCGTCCCGCATCATGGACTCAACCCCGATGCACAGCCATCATCAGACCAGTCTGCTGGATCTCTCCAACTCCCGCGTCAAGACCATCGGCACATGGTCCATCCTCAAGGAACCATTGCCCTATGGCTCCAGAACGATCGGCAATAAAAAAGCGATAAACTATCAAAAAGCGACCGAGACTTCCTTCAGGACTGAAGCCCGGATCGGCGGCAGCCTCAAACCTCATCCCAATGTGATCACGATGATGGCCATCGAGGGCGATACAACCCGCCTTGCATCCCGGGATGGCGGCATCTCCCTGCAACAGCTCTATGTGCTTGATCGCCAATTCGGAGCTGGTGGAGGCTACACATTAAGGGATGCCGCATCCATTACCCTGCAAGCCGCGCGGGGGCTCGCTCACCTTCATGAAAACGGGCTGATTCACGGGGATTTGCACTCCAGAAATGTTGTCGTCAATCATACAGGCAACGCAGCGCTCATTGATCTGGGCAACGCGCGCATGATGGATGGAAAGGACAGTCGAGGCCGGGCGCAAGACTTCAGCACATTGCTGGACTTGGCTCGCAATCTGCTGATGAACACCCTTGAGAGGAAATGCCCACTCCCGCCCGCCGCCATAGAGAGGAAAGCAGGCGAAGCTTCCCTTGAAACCCGATTCAGCCAGATCATCAACAGTGGCCCCGAAAAAACGAATGCTAAAGTTCAGACATTACCCCAGTTCATCGAGGTCCTTGAAGCATTGAACCAGACTTACCACTTCGCGCCTCCCGCGCCGGACCTGAATAGTCCCAGTCCCTGATCCCACCCTGGCCCGGACTGAATTAGGCCTGGCAACTTCGGCCCGATCGGTATTTCTCCGGTCCCGGCATCGTGGGACCGGAGAGCCCCCGGCTGGCCCCATCCGCTCATTCATGGTAGGAGGCCTCAGAAATCCCGTTGAGGCCTGCGTTTCCATGCTGCAAATCAATGAACTGTCCTTCCGTATGGAAGGCCGACTGCTGTTTGACAAGACATCGGCCACCATTCCCGATGGCCACAAGGTGGGCCTTGTCGGGCGCAACGGCGCGGGCAAATCGACGCTTTTCAAGCTCTTTACCGGGGAATTGCAGAGCGAGGGCGGGTCGGTCTCCATTCCGAAGAACGCGCGCATGGGCATGGTGGCGCAGGAAGCGCCTGCCGGTCCCACCTCGCTGATCGACACGGTGCTGGCCGCCGACAAGGAGCGCGCCTCGCTGCTGGTCGAGGCCGAAACCGCGACTGATCCGCACAGGATCGCCGACATCCAGACCCGTCTTGCCGACATCGGCGCCCATGCCGCGCCCTCACGAGCGGCTGCGATCCTTTCAGGCCTCGGCTTCGACGAGGAAGCCCAGAACCAGCCCTGCTCGGCCTTTTCCGGTGGCTGGCGGATGCGCGTGGCGCTGGCCGCCGTGCTTTTTTCCCAGCCCGACCTGCTGTTGCTCGACGAGCCGACCAACTATCTCGATCTTGAAGGCACGATCTGGCTTGAGGATTATCTGCGCACCTATCCCTATACCGTGATCCTGATCAGCCATGACCGCGACCTGCTGAACAAGGCGGTCAACGGCATCCTCCATCTCGACCAGCTCAAGCTGACCTATTACACCGGCAATTATGACCGTTTCGAGCGGACCCGGCGTGAAAAGCTGCTGCTGCAAATGTCGGCAAAGAAGAAGCAGGACGATGCCCGCCGCCATATGGAGGATTTCGTCGAGCGCTTCCGCGCCAAGGCCTCCAAGGCCCGTCAGGCCCAGAGCCGCCTGAAGATGCTGGAGCGGATGCAGCCCATTTCCGCCGTGATCGAGGACCGTGTCATCCCGTTCCGCTTTCCCGCGCCCGACACGCCGCTCGCCTCGCCGATCATCCGGCTGGAACATGCCTCCGTCGCCTATGACGAGGGCAAGCCGATCCTCCATGATCTCGACCTGCGCATCGACCATGATGACCGGATCGCCCTGCTGGGTGCCAACGGCAACGGCAAATCGACCTTTGCCAAGCTCATTTCCGACCGTCTGGCCCCCTCTGCCGGAGAAATCTTCCGTTCAAAGAAGTTGCGAATCGCCTATTTCGCCCAGCACCAGCTCGATGAGCTGAACAAAGGCGAAAGCCCCTATGATCATTTCCGCGAACTGATGCCGGATGCGACGGTGGCGCAGGTCCGCGCCCGGGCCGGTTCCTACGGTTTCGGAGCCGACAAGGCCGACACCAAGGTGGAAAAGCTTTCGGGCGGCGAAAAGGCGCGCCTTCTGTTCGCGCTTGCGACCTACACCAAGCCCCATGTGATCATTCTCGACGAGCCGACCAATCATCTCGACATCGATAGCCGCGAAGCGCTGATGCACGCCATCAATGAATATGAAGGCTGCATCATCCTCATCAGCCACGACCAGCATCTGCTGGAAGCCTGCGCCGACCGGCTGTGGCTGGTCGCCGACGGCACGGTGCAGCCCTATGAGGGTGACCTCAACGACTACCGCAAATGGCTGCTCGACCGGGCAAGAGGCGAGCGCGCGGCGGCCTCGGCTGCTGCCGCCCTCGCCCTGTCGGACGAGGACGAAACACCGGCCGCAAAACCCAAACCCAATATCGACCGCAAGGAAGCCCGCCGCCTCGCCGCCAGGCGACGCGAGGAGATCGCGCCCCTGAAGCGCGCGGCGGAGGCCGCCGAAAAGGAGATCGAGCGCCACCGGCAGGCCGTGACCGCGCTCGACGCGAAACTCGCCGACCCAAAACTCTTCGGCAATGCAGATGAAGTGACAAAGTTGCAGAAGCAACGCGCCGAAGCGCTGAAAACCGTGACCAGAGCGGAAGAAAAATGGCTGGTCGCCTGCGAGGTCTACGAAGCGGCAAAGGTCGAGGAATAAACGAAACTCGCCGTCCGACTCAGTCGAACAGGCTGGATACGGAGCGCTCCTCGGCGGTGCGGCGCATGGCTTCGCCGATCAGGGGAGCGATGGTGCTGACGCGGATATTGTGGGACACGCGCACCGCTTCGGTCGCCTGAATCGAGTCCGTGATCACCAGTTCCTTAAGCTTGGAGGCTGTGACGCGGGCGACCGCGCCGCCCGAGAGCACGCCATGGGTGATATAGGCTGAAACCTCGACCGCGCCATGCTCGAGCAGGGCGTTGGCGGCGTTACAAAGCGTGCCCGCCGAATCGACGATATCGTCGATCAGAATGCAAGTCCGGCCCTTCACGTCGCCGATGATGTTCATGACCTCGGACTCGCCCGCGCGCTCGCGCCGCTTGTCGACAATGGCCAGATCCGCATTGAGGCGCTTGGCGATGGCCCGGGCGCGAACCACGCCGCCCACGTCCGGCGACACGATCATGAGATTGGCGCCCGCATACTGCTTCTCGATGTCGCGGGTCAAAACCGGGGCGGCGAACAGATTATCGGTCGGAATATCGAAAAAACCCTGGATCTGGCCGGCATGGAGATCGACGGTCAGCACCCTGTCGGCCCCGGCCTTGGTGATGAGATTAGCCACCAGCTTGGCCGAGATCGGCGTGCGGGCGGAGGGCTTGCGGTCCTGCCTCGCATAACCGAAGTAGGGCATGACGGCAGTGATCCGGCGCGCGGACGAGCGGCGCAGCGCATCGATGATGATCAGCAGTTCCATCAGATGATCGTTGGCCGGAAACGAGGTCGACTGGATGACGAAAACATCCTCGCCGCGAACGTTTTCCTGGATTTCGACGAAAACTTCCATGTCAGCGAAGCGGCGCACCACCGATTTGGTCAATGGCAGGCTCAGATAGGAGCCTATGGCTTCGGCAAGTGCCCGGTTTGAGTTGCCTGCGACCAGTTTCATTTCGGCGTTCCCCGATGTCGGCGAGAGAGAGCCTGATCGCGGGCACAAACAAGACCCGGTCGGCGAGCGGGTTTTAACAAGGGGGCCGGAGACTGTAAACGCTTGGCTGTCACGAAATGGTGATGAATTTCTGTTCAGGCATCGAGCGCAATGACCGAAAGCTGGCGGCCATAATCGGGCTCGCTCCTGTGGGTGGTGCGCCGGTAGCTGAAGAAGCGTTTTTCGTCGGCATAGGTGCAAAGGCCAGTGGACGTGGCCGCAACCCCTGCCTCGATCAACCGGTCGAGGCAGAACCCCGGCAGGTCAAACATATATTTCTCCGCCGCCATGGCCGGGGTGAAATAGCGGCTGAACTCTTCCCTTTCCGCGACAAAGCGGGCCTCGAACTCCGCGCCGACCTCATAGTTGGCAGATGAAATGCACGGACCGACGACCGCGACGATCCTCGCCCGATGTCCCCCAAGCTGCTCCATCACTTCGATTGTCGCCTGAAGAACGCCGCCGAGCGCCCCCTTCCATCCGGCATGAGCAGCGCCAACGACGCCGGCAGCGCCATCGGCAAAGAGAACCGGGGCGCAGTCCGCCGTCAGGATGCCCAGCGCCAGATCGGGCTGGTCCGTGACCATCGCATCGGCCCTTGGGCCCTGTCCCGGCAGCCACGGCTCCGTCACCACGGCAACCTCTGCGCTGTGAATCTGGTGGACGCTGGACAGGGAGGCGACCCCAAGCGCTGCGGCAACACGGGAGCGGTTTTCCCTGACCAGACCCTGATCGTCGCTCGACCCCATTCCACAATTCAGAGAATCGTACAGTCCCGTCGAGACCCCGCCCGCACGGGTGAAAAAACCGTGCAGAACCCCGGGCAGCCTCAGGGTTTCCGCTCGATGCGGACGAATCGCCAGCATGGCTTCACGGTCAAAAGCCATCAGGTACCGGTGCGTTGAGAGGTGTTATTGCCATGGCCTTGAACAGACGTCCCATCTGGTCAGTGCCGGTCAAACGGCCCAGTTCAGTATCTATCCTATCACACTGCATCCGGCTCGCACCGGCTTTCAGTTTTACGCAGCGGCCTTCGATTCCAAGCGCAACAAGAAACGCGCCCTGCTCCACGGGGCCATGAACGGCGACGCCCGCCGCCCGCGCCGCCCGCCCCAGTGCTTCGAAATCGACATGGGCGGTGAGATCGGCAAGCCCCGGTTCCTCGAACGGATCGGCATAGGCATGGGCCCTTACCGCCTGAAGCGTATCACCCAGACCGCTTCGGACATGACCATAATCAATGATAAGCGCTGCCCCGCCATGTATCGCGATCCGGCTGGCGATCTGGCGAGCAATCGCTTCAGAAGCGGGCGAGATTTCCGCAAGACTGCCTGCAGGCGCCTCCCGCAACCCCGGCGGAAGGAGGTCCGCTGCCCCCTGCGCAACAGGCGCAAGGACCGGCTCAAACCTTTCGCCTGTCGCATCAAGAGCGACACAGCGCTCGCACCAGCCGCGCTCCGTCCGCACGAACTGCCGGACCGGCAGAGCGTCGAAAAATTCGTTGGCGATGAGGAACAATGGTCCTTCCGGCACATTGTCGAGCCGGTCATGCCACCGGGCATAGGGCACCCGGACCGCCTGCGCGGCTTTCAAAACCGGGCTTGTCTCGATGAAATGAACCTCTCCCGCCTTGCTGAAGCCGGGAACACGGGCGGTTGCTCTCAGCGCGTCGGCCATCAGCGTGCCCCGCCCGGGTCCTGCTTCGGCCAGAACGAACCTTTCCGGCGCGCCTTGCGTCAGCCATTGGGCCGCGATCCACAGGCCCACCAGTTCACCGAACATCTGGCTTACCTCGGGCGCGGTGATAAAGTCGCCCCCCGCCCCCAGAGGGTCGCGGCGCATGTAATAACCATGCCCGGGGTGGCCAAGCGCAATCGCCATGTAATCGGCAACCGGAACCGGCCCCTCGATCTCGATCAGGCGGCGCAGATGATCGGCGACAGGATTGTTCATGCCCTGGCGGGATTGCGGGCCGAGGCCCACCAGACGATGGCAAGGCCCACAATGATCATCGGGATGGAAAGCATCATGCCCATGGTGAGTCCCTCCCACAGAAAGCCGAGCTGGGCGTCCGGTTCCCGAAAAAACTCGCAAGCCGTCCGCGCCACGCCATAGCCCGCAACGAAACTTCCCAGCACCACCCCCGGCCGCTTGAGCGCATCGAGATGGTGGGTCAATACGCGCAACACAATAAAGAGCACCAGCCCCTCCAGCCCGGCCTCGTAAAGCTGGCTTGGATGGCGGGCCACGGGACCGCCAGTCGGAAACACCATGGCCCAGGGCACATCCGTGGGACGCCCCCATAGCTCGCCATTGATGAAATTGGCGCAGCGCCCCAGAAAGAGGCCGATGGGGGCGACGGCGCTTGCCAGATCCGCAAGCGAGAGTGGATTGATGCCCTTGATCCAGGCAAAGAGCGTGACCGCGATGAGCACCCCGGCAGCCCCGCCATGGAAGCTCATGCCCCCCTGCCAGACCTCGAAAATGGTCAGCGGATTGCGGATATAGGCAGCGAAATTATAGACCAGCACATAACCGATACGGCCGCCCAGAATGATGCCGAGCGTTACATAAAGCAGCAGGTCGTCGATCTGGAGGCGGGTCGCGGGCGCGGGGCCGCGCCAGAGCCGGGGGGTATCGACCATGCGCACCGCATAGCGCCAGCCCGCGACAATGCCCACGATATAGGCCAGCGCGTACCAGCGAATCGCAAAAGGCCCGATTTGCAACAGAACGGGATCAATGTTGGGAAAGGGAATGCCGGTCGAGGCCATGAAGCGCTCCGCTGAGAGGCCGTGCGAAAGGCGGTAGTCTCCCCCTCTGCCCTGCTCTGTCAACCGTGAGATGGTGCGAAACACACTTCAATCCAGTGATCGCCACCCGTCGCGATACTGGTTATGCTGGCACGATGGCATTTGGAGCTTTGACATGACCCAGACCCGCAACCGCGTTTTTGACGATATCGCCAGGCTTTTCACCGGCGCAGCCGGGGCGGCCGAAGGCTTGCGGCACGAAATCGAAACCATCTTCCACAGCCAGGCGGAGCGCCTGGTTGCAGGACTCGATCTTGTCGCCCGTGAAGAATTTGACGCCGTGCGGGAGATGGCGCAGATCGCGCGCGAGGAAAACGTAGCGCTCAAGGCCCGGATCGAGGCGCTGGAAGCTGCGCTTGGCGGGAAGCCACAACGCAAAAATACCCCTGAATAATCCCCAGCCTTTCCATGGCTTTCTGGCCCGGTGCTCTTGCGTCGACTCAAAGCTTGAGTCACCCTTCCTTTGTGGTGGAGCAATCATTTCCCCACAATATGTAGACTACAAAGGGGGGAAGCATGAGCGCAGGAATAGCCGCAGCGGACTATTTCGAGGGCCATCCCCTTGATCTCATGGAGCAAGTCGCCACACTCCAGGAATGGGGTTTCGAGCGTTCCCATGAAGATGAAATGAACCTGTGCGTGAGCGGCACATGGCATGACTACCAGATTTCCCTGAACTGGCGGCCTGACCTTGCGGGCCTTCATGTCGCCTGCACACTCGACGTCAAGGTGCCCGAGACGCGCCGCACCGAGATTCGCCATCTGATCGCCATCATCAACGAGCATCTCTGGGCCGGTCATTTCGACCTCTGGTCGGACGACGGCATGCTGCTCTATCGCAACAGCCTGCTTCTGTGTGGTGGCGCGAGCGCCACGCCCGAACAGTGTGAAATTCTGCTGCGCCTTGGCATTGAGGCCTGCGAACGCTATTTCCCGGCAATCCAGTTCGTGATCTGGGCCGGCAAGACTGCGGAGGAAGCCTTTCAGGCCGCCCTTTTCGAAACGCAGGGAAATGCCTGAGTTCCGGCCCCGTTTCCAGATCGAGCATTCTTCATGAGTCTTTCACTTGATCGTCCTCTCCTTCTCGTCGGCGCAGGCAAGATGGGAAGCGCCCTGCTCAATGGCTGGCTCTCAGACGGGCTTTCCCCCGGCTCCGTAATGGTTCGCGACCCTTCGCCCTCGCCGGACATAAAGCTGCTCGTGGCGGAAGCGGGCATCGCCATCAATTTTTCCCTTGCACAGATCATCTCGCGCAATCCCTGCGTTGTCGTGGTCGCGGTCAAGCCGCAGATGATGGCGAGCGTGTTGCCCGAATTGAAGCCGCTGGCGGGTCCAGACACGCTGTTCCTGTCGATTGCCGCAGGCACCACCCTTGATGTTTTCTCAAGCCTGCTCGGCCCCGACGCGCGCACCGTCCGCTCCATGCCCAACACCCCCGCCTCGGTCGGCCGCGGTATCACGGTCGCCTGCGCCGGCCCCCATGTGTCCGGCGCGCAGCAGGCGCTGGCGGAACAATTGCTGGGCGCCGTCGGCGAAGTCGGCTGGGTTGAGGATGAAGCGCTGATCGATGCCGTCACCGCCATTTCCGGCAGCGGCCCCGCCTATGTTTTCCATCTGGTTGAATGCCTTGCCGCAGGCGGTGAGGCGTTGGGGCTCGACCCGGTGCTCGCCATGAGGCTTGCCCGGGCGACGATTTCAGGCGCGGGCGAGATGCTGCACCGCTCCGGGGAGCCTGCCGCCGCCCTGCGCAAGAACGTGACATCCCCCGGCGGCACCACCGCCGCCGCCCTCGATGTGCTGATGGGAGACGAGGCCATGGAGAGCCTTCTGCTCAAGGCCGTCACCGCCGCGCGCGACCGCTCCCGGCAACTCGCCCGGCCCGATGGCTGAGCGAAGCGCCTGAACGGTAGGAATCCGCTTCGCGCCCGATTATGTTCATGAACCAGCGCGCGGCCCCGAACCATCCGTCGTTCCTGAACAGAGGCATGTCATGGCACGCAAGAAATCCGCAAGCATTGAAGACCGTATTATCGATGCGACGCTTGCCCTTGTTCAGGCGCAAAGCTGGCGTGAACTCACGCTGGGAGACATTGCCGGGGCAGCAGACCTGTCGCTTGCGGAAACCGTCGGAATCTTTCCCTCCAAGGCGGCAATCCTCAAGGGCTTCAGCAGGCGGATCGACAAGGAAACGCTGAAGCTCGTGGCGGAGGAGGATTTCACCGGTTCTTCCTCCCGGGATATTCTCTTTGATATCATTATGCTCAGCTTTGACACCATGACCCCTTACCGGAGCGCCTTGAAAGCGCTGACAAAGGATGTCATCCGCGAGCCCCTTTCGGCCCTTCCGCTGCTTTCACCCACTTTCACCTCCCTTTCCATGATGCTGGAAGCCTCAGGAATCGACAGTTCCGGCCTGAAGGGCATGCTCAAGGTGCGGGGCCTCGCGGTCGCATGGGCCTCGGCCTTCCGCGTCTGGCTCAGCGATGACGAGGATCAGGCAAAAACCATGGCGGAACTCGACAAGCGTCTCCGCCAGGGCGAAAACATCGTCCGCGCGCTCCGCCAGCACCGTGAAAACCGTCGCAGAAAGCGGAACCATCAGGAAAGTGCAGCCAATGAGTAAGGAAACCCCGGAGCCCACCACCAGCTTCGACACATTCATGGCGCTGGACATAAGAGTTGGCACGATCATTGAGGCCGAGCCGTTTCCAGAAGCGCGCAAGCCCGCGATCAAGATCAGGATCGATTTCGGCGAGACGATCGGCATCAAGCGCAGTTCAGCACAGATCACCGACCATTATGGCCCGGAACTGCTTGTCGGCCGGCAGGTGCTCGGCGTCGTCAATTTCCCCCCACGCCAGATCGGACCGTTCATGTCGGAGGTGCTGACGCTGGGCTTTGCCGACCCGGGAGGGGCCATCGTCCTGGCCAAGCCGGACTGGACCGTGCCGAACGGCGCGCGGCTGTGTTGACCCGCTCAGATCGGGATTGAAATCACCGCCCTCAGACCGCCGCGCAGACTCGGCGACAGGATGATGTCGCCACCATGGCCGCGCACGATGTCACGGGCGATGGCAAGGCCGAGACCGGAGCCACCCGCATCCAGATTGCGTGCCGCATCGAGCCGGTAAAACGGCTTGAAAACGGCTTCCAGCTCATCCGCCTGAATACCCTCGCCGTCATCATCAACGATGATGTCGATGCCTTCAGGACGGCGCCTGGCCTCGATCCAGACATGGTCGGCATATTTGGCCGCGTTATCCACGATATTGACGACAGCGCGCTTGAAAGCATTGCGCCGGACCGGAACGATCATGTCGTCCTCGGATTCGACGGAAAGCGCGACCTTGCCGCCGCCACGGCCCATCTCATCTTGAACCTGGCGCAGCAGATCGCCAAGATCGGTGGGCTCGGAGACTTCCCCCTGATGCCCCCTGGCAAAGTCGAGATAATCTTCCAGCATGCGCTCCATTTCGCGCACATCAACCCGCAAATCCTCGATCTCCGGGCTGTCGGGCATCATGGCAAGTTGCAGCTTGAAGCGGGTGATCGGCGTGCGCAGATCATGGCTGACGCCGTTCAGCATCTGCGTGCGCTGCTCCATCTGCTTCTGGATGCGATCCTTCATATCAAGAAACGCCGCCGCCGCACGCCTGACCTCGGATGCGCCTGAGGGCTTGAAGCGGGCCATTTCCCGACCCTTGCCGAATCCTTCCGCCGCCGCCGCCAGCCGCTCTATGGGGCGGATCTGGTTTCTCAGGAACAGGATGGCGACGACGATCAGCACCAGCGAGGCGCCCACCATCCAGACAATGAAGATATGGGTATTGGTGGCATAGACACGGCTGCGCAAGGCCAGCACCCGCATCACGCCATGGGAAAGCTGGATGCGGATGTCGACATAATCCTCATAATCGACCGTACTGATCCAGAAGGGGCGACCGATCTGGCGGCGCAGCTCATCCGAGATTGAACGATCAAGCAGGGTGCCCCGCGATGATGGTGTTTTTGGCAGGGTTTCACCAGGCAGAAAAGCAACAGAGAGAGACAGCTTGTCATTGGCGATGGACGCGATTCGCGTGCCCGTCTCCGCCACCGGCATCTGCTCATATTCAGCCAGCAGGAAGCTTGTTTCCGAGACCACGCTTTCGCTCAGCTTTTCAGTCACCATCTGCCAGTGACGCTCAATGAAGACATAGGCGACAATGGCTTGCAACAACACCATCGGCGTTACGATGATGATCAGCGAGCGGCCATAAAGCCCCTGCGGAAGATAACGTTTAAGGACAGCGAAAGGGCTCATGACCGGGCCTTCAATCCGACTTGAGGATATAGCCCTCGCCCCGGACGGTTTGCAGATAGACAGGGTTGCGCGGATCGGGCTCGATCTTGCGCCGAAGCCGGTTGATCTGGACATCGATGGAGCGCTCGGCAAGCTCGGTATCGCACAAATCCTCGCGGCTCAGGGGCCTGTTGGCGTTGATGGCGAACTGGCGCATCAACTGCACCTCGCGGGTGGTGAGCCTGACCAGCTCATCCCGGCACCAAAGTTCGCCGCGTTCCAGATTGAACCGGCAGGCGCCGAACGATATTTCCTCGTCGGCGCGCTCATCCGCGGGCTGTACGCGGCGCAGGATGGTGGCGATCCGCAGCAGCAGTTCACGCGGCTCGAACGGCTTGCCCAGATAATCGTCCGCGCCGCTTTCAAGGCCGGAAATCCGGTGATCTATTTCCGTGCGCGCGGTCAGCATGAGGATGGGCACCGTGGACATCTTGCGCAGCGAACGGGTGAGATCGACCCCGTTCTCGCCCGGCATCATGATATCGAGCACCAGCAGGTCGAACATCAGTCCTTCAAGCTGTTCGCGCGCAGCGGCGGCGTTTTCGGCAACTGTGACCCTGTAGCCATTGTCCGCCAGATAGCGCTGCAGCAGTTCGCGAATGCGCCGGTCATCGTCCACCACGAGGATGTGGGGCGCATCATCGGCGGGAATCCGGGGGGCGGACTGGGACGTCATCGATCCTCCCCGACCACTCTGGGCTTGCTCACAAGCGCCGACACCGCCGCCCGGTCCTCGGGGTTGACGATACCGAGCAGCATTCCGGGCCATAGCTCACGCGCCTCGGGACCCGCGGCCTCAAGCGCCCGTCGGACCCGAGCGCGCTGGGGAACATCCACCTTGCGGACAAGCTCGATACCGGCCTGCGAGAGAAATAGCAGCCGCTGGCGGCGGTCACGCGGGCCCTCCTCCTGCCGGACAAAACCGCGTTCGATCAGTTCCCGGAGCACGCGGGCGAGGCTCTGTTTGGTAATGCGCAATATGTTCAGCAGTTCCGCCACGCTGATGCCCGGATTGCGCCCGACAAAATGCATGACCCTGCCGTGAGCCCGCCCGAACTCATATTTCTCCAGAATCTCATCCGGATCGCTGGTGAAATCCCGGTAGGCGAAAAAAAACAGCTCGATCACCTCTGTCAGGCGATGATCCGCATAATCGTCCGGCTCCACCGGCGCCTGAGGTTCGATGAGAGCTCTTCCCTTATCCATCTGTTCCCTAATCACCCGCGATATCCTCGCGCTCCAACATGTCGCCAAATTTATGTCAGCCATGTTGACATAAATTTGGGAGAGGTGATACATCTACCCAATAGAACGACAATCGACCGGCCGAGCCATTTCTCTTGCAGCCAATCCGTGTTTGCGCCTGAGATGGGGCTGATCGTATCTCTCTGACCCGGGACTTCCAAGCATCCCCTTTTCGGGAAAGCCTCTGGGCCGAATGCTTCCTGCCGCGCGATACGTGACGGGAGCCAACCAGGACCAAACCAATGTCTGATCTTCCCTTCGACCAACGTGATGGCTTCATCTGGTTCAACGGGGCGCTCGTGCCCTGGAAGGACGCGAAGATCCATGTGCTGACGCACGGTCTTCATTACGCAAGCTGCGTGTTCGAGGGAGAGCGGATGTATGGCGGCAAAGTCTTCAAGCTGCGCGAACATTCGCTGCGCCTGATCGCATCGGGCGAAGCGCTGGGCTTCACCATCCCCTACACCGTGGAACAGATCGACGAGGCCTGCATCGCCGTCTGCAAGGCGAACAACCTCACCGAAGCCTATCTGCGACCACTGGCTTGGCGCGGCAGCGAAATGATGGGCGTTTCGGCCCAGAACAACCGGATCAACGTTGCCGTCGCCTGCTGGGACTGGCCGTCCTATTTCGACCCGGCGCAGCGCATGAAGGGCATCCGACTCGATATCTCGAAATGGCATCGCCCCGCCCCCGACACCATCCCCTGCAAGGCGAAGGCGGCGGGGCTTTATATGATCTGCACGCTTTCCAAGCATGAGGCCGAAAAGAAGGGCTATGCGGATGCGCTGATGTTCGATTATCGCGGCTATGTCGCGGAAGCCACGGGCGCGAACGTCTTCTTCATCAAGGATGGCGCGATCCACACCCCGCTGCCGGATTGCTTCCTCGACGGCATCACCCGCCAAAGCGTGATCGAGCTTGCCCGGAAGCGCGGCATCGAAGTGATCGAACGCCACATCAAGCCGGAAGAGATGGCCGGTTTCAGCGAATGCTTCATCACCGGCACGGCAGCCGAAGTGACGCCGGTGGCCGAGATCGGCGAATACCGCTTCACGCCGGGCGCCCTGACCCAGACGCTGATGGACGACTATACCGC
>JAATFR010000401.1 GCA_015655095.1 Hyphomicrobiales bacterium
CGCGCAGAAAGGCGAGGCCATCGGCTTCAAGGTCGGTGACATGGAGATGTCCGGTCCAGAGCGCGGAAGGGCGCCAGTCGAGATTGAGGTGCTCCAGCGTGAGATAGGGGCCTTTGGCATCGGCGACCTCGACTTTGTCGAGGGCCAGATGGCTGGGCCACGTCCCGCCGATATTCGCGATGCGTATCCGCAGATCGGGCGATTGCACGGCCTGCAATGCGGCAGCGAGACCGGCATTGCGCAGCTCGGGTATCTGCAGCAGGCCGATCATCAACGCGACGATGGCGAGAACGAGGGCGGCAAGCCCCGCGAGGCCCGCGGCGAGCGCCCGCACAACACTGCCCAGCCTTTTCAACCATCCCTTCGATGCCTTTATTGCCATCATGTCAGAAGGCCTGCCCGATGGAGAAATAGAGCTGGAAGGCGCTGTCAATGCCATTGCGCCGGTTCAGAGGAAGGCCGATATCGGCGCGAACAGGTCCGATGGGGGTATAATAGCGTATGCCCACGCCGGTACCCCACATCAGGTTCCTGGTGAGCGAGGGCGCCAGCTTGTCATAGACATTGCCGCCCTCAAGAAACGTCACAAGGCCAAGGCTCCTGGACATGCGGTAACGAAGCTCTGTGCCCACTTCCACAACGGAGTCGCCGCCGGTCGGTTCCTCGTTGGCAAAGAGCGGACCTATCTTCTGGTAGCCATAGCCGCGCACGGAACCGCCGCCGCCTGAATAGAAGCGCAGGGATGGCGGCAGGCGGTCATCCCCCGCACCGATGATCGAACCCAGCCGGAAACGGTTGGCAAGTGTGAGCTTGGGAAAGGCCGGAAGGGTAAGATAGAAGCTGCCGATACCCTCCGCGCGGATGAACCGGGCCAGTTTGCGCGAAACCTTGCCGATGTAGGGCGTACCCGTGATCGCCATGCGCGCGCCGGTGGTCGGGTCCAGAAGATCGTTGCTGGTGTTCATGCCAAGGCCGAGCGGCAGGCCGAAAAGGTCAGCCGAGCCTCCACCCAGATCGTCCGAGAACGTTGATTTCAGATATGAGAGCCCGGCATTGCCCGTCCATATATCGGAAAGCTGCCGTTCGATGCCGCCGGATACCACAACACGCTTTTCATCATAGGCGTCGGTGTTTTCGTCGGCGAATTCCACAGCGCCGATCAGACTCTGGTTTTCACCCAGATAATGCGGCTTGCGGAAATTGGCGCTGGCGATCTGCTGGATCTTCGATGTATCGAGCGAGAGGCGCAAGGATTCGCCTGCGCCAAAGAGGTTGCGGTGCTCCCAGAAGGCTTTCGCGCCAATCCCATTGTCCGTGGACCAGTAAAGCCCCGCGCCGATCGAACGCGGGACGCGCTGTTTCACGGTCAGCCGCTGTGGCAGGAAACCATCGGATTCAGGGGCCAGCGATGTCAGCGAGATCGTGTCGAACAGGGCTGTGCCGCGCAGTGCCTTGATTGTTTCATCGGCCTGACGCCGGTCATAGACATCTCCTTTTTTGAACTGGAAGTAGGAGCGGACAAAATCGGCGTCTATGTCTGTCAGCCCCTCGATCTGGACATCGCCGAACTCAAGTCTTGGCCCGGCCTCAATGTCGAGTGTCGCATCCGCGGTCTGTTGCGAGAGGTCGATCACGATGCGGCGCTGGGCGACTTTGGCCTGCGGATAGCCATGCTCCGCCATATATTTGAGGGTAAGCTGGGTGAACTTGATGAAACGGGCGGATTGCGCTGGCGCGTTTTTCCACATGCCCAGTTTCAGGGCGTCGTCCGGCAGGGCCGCGGCGTCCGGGGGATTGTCAACATAGCGGATTTTAAAGCTGCGCACGTAAAACTGCTTGCCGGTATTGATCTGGAAATCGATCTTCACCGCGCGTCCGTTGTTGCCTTTATCCGACGTCAGCACGGTGGTCACGGTGCCATTGTAATAGCCCTGCGAGTGAAGAACCTCTTCATAGCGCGTCTGCTGGTCCTGGGCGCGACGGCGTAGCTGCGACAGTGTCAGTGGCAGGGGCGCACTGCCTTTCCCGAGCGTCGTCACTTCCTGCATCAGACCATTGATACCTGCGGGCAGGTCGCCTGAAATTTTCTGGCTGAAGGCGAGACCCTTTTGTGTTGCCCATGAGGGGGAGGGGCGCTCGTCAGCAGCTGTGCTGTCCTCGGCCGTCTTCGGCTTCTCAGCCTGGCCGAGCATCGCGCAGCCGGACAAGGCGCAGCCCAGAAGGCAGATGAGCAGCGTGGCTGCTCCCCTTGCTTGTTTCTGCACTTTGGCGGCCATGCCCGGAAATCGAGCCAAACCGTCTCCTGTTCATGCCATGTCGGCGTCCTGGAGGCGCCGACTCTCCATCCGTGAATCCGAGTGCCATTGGCATCCCTTCAGGTCAAGGGAAAGCGGACAGACCGAAGCAACAAGATTGCTTGACCTTCCTGTTGCTGGAAGGTGCACACTGCGTTTCATCATTATGGACAGGTATGAAAAAAACATGGGAACCGGGCATGGCTGTTGCCACAAGGAAAGCGGTGCCGCTTCGGCGCAGGCGGTGAAAGACCCGGTGTGCGGAATGACCGTCGATCCGTCAAAGACGCCCCACCATCATGTGCATCATGGGGAGACGCACTATTTTTGCAGTGCGGGCTGCCTAGAAAAATTCAAGACCGATCCGGCTGCCTATTCGGGCGGAAAACAGCCGGCGGATGCTTCTGCGCCCGCCAGCACGCTTTACACCTGTCCGATGCACCCGCAAATCGTGCAGGACCAGCCGGGCTCCTGCCCCATCTGCGGCATGGCGCTGGAGCCCAAAGCGGTTTCTCTTGAGTATGGGCCTAATCCCGAGCTTGCCGATATGTCCAGGCAGTTCTGGATCAGTCTTGTCCTGACGCTGCCCGTCATTGTCCTCGATATGGGGGGACATTTGTTTGGATGGGGACATTTGTTTGGATGGGGACATGTGGTTTCGCCCTTTGTGGATCAACTCATCCAGCTTGCCTTCGCCGCGCCGGTCGTGCTGTGGACCGGCTATCCGCTGCTGGAGCGCGGCCTGAAGTCCGTCGTCACCGGCCACCTCAACATGTTCACGCTGATTGCCATGGGACTCTCCGCCGCGTTTGTCTATTCGCTGGCGGCGGTTCTGGCGCCGGGGCTTTTCCCCGCATCGGTACGTATGATGGATGGTGCCGTGCCGGTCTATTTCGAGGCGGCAGCCGTCATCACCGTGCTGGTGCTGCTGGGGCAGGTGCTGGAACTGAAGGCGCGGGACCGCACAGGCTCGGCATTGCGTTCGCTGCTCGATCTTGCACCCCGCACGGCGCGCCGCATCGGGGTCAATGGCGCGGACGAAGACATTCCAACCCGTGACATCCATGTGGGTGACAGGCTGCGGGTCCGGCCCGGCGAGAGTGTGCCGGTGGATGGCGAAATTGTCGAGGGAACGGCCGTCATCGATCAATCCATGGTCACAGGCGAACCTATTCCCGTCGAGAAGGCGGCGGGCGAGAAGCTTATCGCGGGCACGCTCAACCGTGAGGGAGGCTTTGTCATGCGCGCGGATGTCGTAGGCGAGGGCACCATGCTGGCGCGCATCGTCGCCATGGTTGCCGAGGCCCAGCGCAGCCGCGCGCCCATCCAGAGCCTTGCGGACAAGGCGGCGGCCCTGTTCGTGCCGGCGGTTATCGCCATTGCGCTTTTGGCTTTCGCCGTATGGGCGATCTGGGGTCCTGCCCCGGCGCTTTCCCATGCCATTGTCGCTGCCGTTTCGGTGCTGCTGATCGCGTGTCCCTGCGCGCTTGGTCTTGCGACGCCCATGTCGATCATGGTTGGTATGGGCCGGGGTGCGCAGAACGGCATTCTCGTGCGCGACGCCGAGGCGCTTCAATCGCTGGAAACCGTCGACACGCTCATGCTCGACAAGACCGGCACCCTGACCGAGGGGCGTCCGCGCCTGCTGGGCGTGGATGTGGCGGTGGGCTTTGAGGCGGACGATCTGCTTTCGCTGGGAGCGGCCGTCGAGCGCGCCAGCGAGCATCCCCTCGCCATGGCCATTGTCGAGGGCGCGCGGGCGCGCAATCTGGCTTTTTCCGACAACAGCGATTTCCAGTCCCTCGGCGGCAAGGGCGTGAAGGCGCGGGTTGGCGGCCGTGAGGTCTGGATCGGTCAGGAGCGCTGGTTTGCGGAATCGGGCATAAAACTTGGAGGCCTTCAGGAGCTTGGTGCGACGCGCCGCCAGAGCGGGGCCATCGTCATGTTCATTGCCGTGGACGGGGTGGCTGCCGGGCTTTTCGCATTGGGCGATGCAATCAAGTCGAGCACGCCCGCGGCGCTTGAGTCGCTGCGGGCACAGGGCCTCAGGGTCATTATGCTGACCGGCGATAGCCAGCAGACGGCTGAGGCCATCGCCAGCCAGCTCGGCATCACGGAGGTTCACGCCGAAATCCTGCCCGAGAACAAGCGCGACATTGTCCGGAAACTCACGCAGGGTGGCGCGCGTGTCGCGATGGTGGGCGACGGCATCAATGACGCCCCGGCGCTGGCGGAGGCCCAGGTTGGCATCGCCATGGGCACAGGCACCGACATCGCCATGGAAAGCGCTTCGGTTACGCTGCTCCATGGCGATCTTTCCGCGCTGGTCAGCGCCTTCGGGCTGCCGCGGGCGACCATGGGCAATATCCGTCAGAATCTCTTTCTGGCCTTTATCTACAATATGCTGGGCATACCGCTTGCGGCGGGGCTGCTCTATCCCTTCACGGGGATGCTGCTGCCACCGGCCTTTGCGGCGCTGGCCATGTCGCTCAGTTCCGTATCCGTCATCGGCAATGCTCTACGCCTGCGAGTCGTGCGCCTGAATGGCAAGTGAAGGAGATTAGAGAGACGAGGGTTGACAAGTTAATGCCCTGCATCAAGCTTCTGCTTAATGGAAAATGATGAGGGGATTCGGCGCCCGAACAGCCGATCAGTGGATACAAGGACCCGGCTTATCGCGGCTGCGGAGAAACTTTTCGGCGAGCGTGGCCTCAACGGGGTGACCCTCAAGGAGATCACGAAGGAAGCTGGCCAGAAAAACGAATCGGCTCTCCATTATCATTTCGGCGGCAAGCCGAAACTGGTGGAGACGATATTGCGGGCGCGGGTGGAGGTTATCGACAGGCGTCGCGTCACATTGGTCGACGAGATCGAACGCGAGGGGCGGCAGGACGAGCCTCACGCCATCATCTGGGCGGCTATCGAGCCTCTGGCGGAATTGCTCGAGTGAAGAGGGCGCGCAGTTTATCCGCTTCCTCGCACAGGCCGTGAGCGACCCTGAGGTCGATATGGCTTCGATCGCGCTCGATCCTCAATATGACGGCATTCGCCGTATCGGCGGCATGCTGGCCGGAAGGCTCAAGGAGTTGCCGCAGGAGGTTTCCCAATTGCGCCGGCGGCTGCTGATCGAGATGCTGGTTCTGGCGCTGGCAAGCTGGAGCCGCCGGAATCCGGTTGACGATCATGCGGGACGCGCCCTTTTTCTGGATAACCTTGTCGATGCGTCGGTCGGTTTTCTGACTGCCCCTGTTTCGTCCGCCACCCTGCTGACCCTCAAGGCGACGCAGTAATCCGGCGAGAATGGGAAGTAGCCCGCCGGCTTGGGGTCATGAACCCAGAAAACCCTGTGTTAGCGTCAGAAATTCCCCCAGCTTGTCGTGGTGCACCCAGTGGCCTGCACCCTCGATGTTCACGGTGCGGGCATTTTGGAAATATTTCGCGCGACCGTCGACGTCAGGATCGCTCGCCCAGCTTTCCGTGCCCCGGATCAGGAGAGTGGGGCAGGTGATCTGGCTCCATAGCAGCGTCGAGGTCTTCGCGTTGAAACCCTGGGGCGAGAAGGCGCGCACATAATTGTCGAACTTCCAGCTATAGCTGCCATCCTCGTTCTGGTTGATGCCGTGGATGGTCAAGTGCCGGGCCTGTTCCGGTGTCAGGCGCTTGTTTTCGTTCTGCATGCGCTTCCATGCGTCTTCGATGGTGGCGTAGCGCCGGGGCAGGCGGCCAGACATGGCGCGCAATTCGTTGATCCAGTTGCGGATGCGCTGCTCAGCGCCCATCGCCTTGATTTCATCGATCTGTTTTGGCGAGGGGCCGAGACCCTCGATCACCACCAGCTTTTTCACGGTTTCGGGATAAAGGCCCGTATAGCGCAGCGAAATGGCTCCACCCATGGAGTGGGCGATGATGGTGACGGGAGCAAGGCCCTTCTGGTGGATAAGCTGGGCGATATCATAGATATAATCATTTATCTCGTAGGTGCCGCCCACCATCCACTGGCTGTCGCCATGGCCGCGCAGATCGGGGGCGATGATGTGATAATCATGCCGGAGCTTCTGCGCCACCCAGTCCCAGTTCCGGCAATGGTCGCGTCCGCCATGGACCAGAAGCAGCGGTGGCTTGTCCTCATTGCCCCAGTCCACATAGTGAAGACGCAGGCGCTGGGAAAAATAGATATGTGAGGCGGGGCCGATCTGATCCTGCATGTGAAGTCCCTTTGTGGCTCGGGAAGAACTCTATACCAGCCGGGTGGGAAAGAGCGGATAGGGGAGGCTATTTTTTCGCAAGGCAGGTCAGCATTTCCTCGCCGCCCAGGCTTCGGTGCAGCCGATGGCCAAGGGCAA
>JAATFR010000219.1 GCA_015655095.1 Hyphomicrobiales bacterium
AGATTCCCAAATAAAAAACAGGGCTTTTGAGATCTTATCTTAAATGTTGGACGGGGGATCGGGTAAAAAACTTTGTTGGGGACTTTAAGGCGGTCTAAAAATTTCAATATCTATAATAATAAAACAAATAGTCTGCTTGTGTGTCTATAGAAAGCGAAATAGTTGTTTCTTTGTCATGGCCTGTCCTGCTCTCACGGGGAGAAGCGTTGTCCGGTTATATATCCTTATTAAGAATTGATCGCAACTAAAATAGAGTCTGCTGTAAGCCGCTGCGGTCTAAAAAATAGCCTCCCTGAGAGGAGGCAAGTCTGGGGGGCGTCAATGTATGAAGCAAATCTGAAATCGCTCGGGAGCAGGGCTCTGCCTGAATGGTATGACGAGGCAAAATTTGGCATTTTCATTCACTGGGGTCTTTTCTCCGTACCTGGATTTGCACCCGGCATTGGAAACATCTCAGATGCTTTCAAGAAGGATTATGACCATGCCATCGCCATGGCTCCGTACACGGAGTGGTATGAAAATGCAATAAAAGTGCCGGGCACGCCATCTGCTGTATTTCATCTGAAGAATTACGGCTCAGCTCTTTATGAGGCGTTCACGGGGACATTTCAGGAGGGTTTGTCCCACTGGGATCCTGATGAATGGGCGCGGATCTTCAGTGAGGCAGGGGCAAAATATGTTGTCATGGTGACCAAACACCATGATGGCTACTGCCTTTGGCCAAGCAATATTAAAAATCCTCACCACGCTGGGTGGAATACGCAACGTGACCTTGTGGGTGAGCTCGCCGATGCCGTGCGTGCTCGGGGTTTGCGTTTTGGCGTCTACTATTCCGGAGGAATCGACTGGAGCTTCAATCGCGAACCGCTTCTGACGCTTGGTAACTTTATGGGCTCCCAGCCGGGTGGCGATTATCCGACTTATGCGCTTGCGCAGGTGCGGGAACTGATCACGCGTTACCGTCCCAGCATACTCTGGAACGATATTTCATGGCCGACCGGCTTTGGTGAGCTGCTCAGGCTATTTGCCGATTATTACACTGAAGTGCCCGACGGCGTGGTCAACGACCGATGGCCGCATGCAGGCCTTTTTATGAAGCTGATGCGCTTTTCTGTGGTGCGCCGTCTTTTTGACTGGATGGTCAAACGTCATATCCGCAAGAAGCCGCACGCATTTGACGGAATCATACCGCCGATCATACCTCATAGCGATTTTCGAACGCCTGAATATGTGCGTAATCCCCGGATGGGAAAGAAGAAGTGGGAAGCGACGAGAGGGATGAGCTATTCCTTCGGTTTTAACCGGAACGATATGCCAACGGACTATACGCCATTTGAGACGCTGCTCGCTGACTTCATCGATGGTGTAGCTCATGGTGGCAACCTGCTACTGAATGTCGGCCCGAGGGCTGATGGGCATATACCCGATGAGCAACTCGAACGGCTTGCAAAATTCGGCGATTGGCTGCGCCTTAATGGAACAGCTGTTTACGGCACGGTACCGTCCGAGCACCCGGATACAGAGACAGGTGAGGGCCTTCCGGTGCGGTTCACACGCAAGGGGCATATGCTAAATCTTATTGTGCTTGGGGAGGTAAGCGGTCATGAAATTCGCATCCATAATTTCTATGCTGAAGGCAGCGCCAGGCTTTTATTGGATGGAAGTACGGTACAGATGCGCGCAGAAGGGGCCGATCTCATACTCTCTTTTACCCGCCCCCTCGACAATCTTTTTGCGCCTGCCATCGTGATCGCGGGGGAAGAAAGCTCTTAGAGATCTAATTATGCAGGCTAGGCAAATGCTCGGAATGTTGCGCGATAAGATCGTGTACTTCATTTCTACGGTGCCGTCCCTTGATCGCGCTAGATGTTCCCTATAGAAAGTTGAATTACACTGTGGGGGTGAGCGCACCATGGCGCAGGACCGTCACCCGGACCGGAAACAAAATTTTCTTGGGATCGTTGCGGATGATCTCGGGTTTTTTTGATATTGGCGCTTTCGGTGGCGAAATTGAAACGCCTCATGCTGAAAACCTCGCCTTATGCCCGTGGATTTCAGCACTCGTTCTCGCTTCTGCCCGGAGTGGTCAATCATTATGCCCGCTCAACGGCACAGGATTCTCCCGTCAGGATACACTCTATACAGAAGATGACCATTATGTGGGCCCCCGGAGGGTTTTATTCATCGGATAGATTCACATTAAAGCTTGTCATCCTTTCTGGGTAGGCGGGACGACACGGTCGTTCTGTTCATGTCGGATAACGCTGCGGATGAAGCCATGGGCCGGAAATTTCTGGGTTGACAGGGGCTTGGCCAGGGAAACTGGAAGGGCGTTTTCGTGCCGGGGCCGGATGGCCCGACGCGCTGGCAACTTTACGATCTCTCAGCTGATCAGGGAGAAAGCCATGACCTCTCTGATGTTTTCCCCGAGAAGAAGACCGAACTGATGGCTTTCTGGGACAGATATATGGAAGAGACTGGCGTGGTCCAGTTGCAACGATAATCAAGTAGGATGCTCTGCCGTGACCAGATGGCGGCGGACAAACCTGTTCAGGTATACCGTCCATCTGGTATCCAGCCATGCAAGCGGAGCGGCTAGGAGAAGGGTTCCAGCCAGCGTTGTTGCCGCGGCGCAAATCTTTGCCCATGGTTGCCCGATCTGCTCCTGCAGAGCAATGAAGACGGCCGCGCCAGCAGAGCAGAGAACAAGCAGGTGAAGAAGATAGATTGGAAACGACAAGCGCCCAAGAATGGCAGCCCACCGGCCTGTAAGGAGGCGACGCAATAAAGTCGACCTGTCGACAGCATAAATTATCGAGAGTGCGCCAATGGTAAAAACAAAGGGTTCCGCAGGTGCGTGACCCAGCATCGTGACAAGCCAGTGATAGTCTCCACGACCATCAACATATCCGGCCAGATATAAACCGAAGAGCATGAGCGGAATGGCAACCCAGTTCGATATATTCGGGCGGTGGTGTATGAAAAGAAGTGACAGCGCTACACCTGCAACGAACATCAGATACCAGCTATTCGTTTCTATAATGATGAGAGAAGCAACCAGAAGAAGAAAAGTGGATGCCAACTTTGGTGCGTTTCGAAATTGAATAAGCAGTGCAGCGAGGCCGAAAGCGAGAAAGCTTCCCAGAAACTCGTAATGCATCGTCCATAAGCTGCTGTTATAGTTTGGCTGCGTAACCCTCAGCCGAAAGAAGACTTCGTAAAGGGCTTGCCTGATTGCTCCAAAAAAATTGGGGCTGAAGGGGCTACCTCCAAGTGCTCCACCAAAATCTGTTAACCAGGGCGACTTCGTTAATTGCCCGGCTGCTTCATAGTGATAAAGCCCGAACTTTGCCAGAGCATAGGAAAATAACACAGTCAGAAAAACGGGCATGACCAGTCGGGGCCAGCGTTTGAGGGCGCCGCGCGCGAGAATGGCAACGTTGCCTGTTTGCATCGCCTGACGGGTCAGGACGAAGGCTGAGAGCACGAAGAAAAAACTGACGGCAGCTCCCCCATTTGCTATGCCGAACCAGAACCGGTCATTGATTGAGACACCGGCCTGATAAATAGGAAAGCCAGAACGTAGGGGCCACAATCCCAGTCCAAGATGACAAAAAACAACTGCCAGTGCCGCCAGCCCGCGTAATGCTTCAAGGGGAATATCTTTATTGGACACGTTCAGCGCTTCCGTTT
This sequence comes from Hyphomicrobiales bacterium, assembly GCA_015655095.1. GTDB lineage: Bacteria > Pseudomonadota > Alphaproteobacteria > Parvibaculales > Parvibaculaceae > JAATFR01. Next base: position 3,694 of record JAATFR010000219.1, read on the forward strand.
CGGGTAATTCAGGCCGGATATTTGCAGGAATATTACTTCTATCTGCAATCAGATTGTCGCCAGAGACATCACCTTGGTCTGGCGCAAACGGCCATTTATTCAACATGTCCCGCTAAATAGAAATCACTTGATTGCGCCCGCCTTGCTTTGCGGCATGCAGAGCCTGCTCCGCTCTCGCAAGAGCTGGCTCCGAACTTATTTCGCCTCCCCTCCAGGTCGAGACGCCGAAGCTGGCCGAGATCGGGAAAGTGGTGTCACCTATCGTGAAGGCTCCGGCCACGGTGTTGCATAGCCGTTCGGCCACCAGGGCAGCATTTTCATTGAAGGTTTCAGGTAGGCAGATCACGAAATGCTGCCCACCCAGCCGACCCAGATAGTCTGTCGTACGTAACTGTGTCAGGGCTGTTTTGATGAGTGTGCGTAATACCGCATCTCCCACGGGATAGCCGTGGCGTTCATTGATTTCGCGGCCATTGTCGAGATCGAACATAATAAAGGAAAGAGGGTTGCCGTAACGCGATGAACGGGATACTTCGCGTTCAGCGCTTGCAATGAAGGCACGCCGGCTCATGGCGCCGGTCAGGCTGTCGATAGAGGCAAGCTGGCGCAATTCGAGCGCGTCAACGGTGGTGCGTGCGAGATCCTCCAGAAGCTCGGTTTGTGAGGGAAGAATATCGCGCGGCTCCCTGTCCATGACGCTCAGTGTGCCGATATTGAAGCCGTTCGGCGTTGTCAATGGTATGCCTGCATAAAAGCGAATGTGGGTATCGCCGCTTACAAGCGGGAAAGCGTTAAAGTGGCCATCTCGTGCTACATCACGCAGGATTAAAGGGGCGCTTCCCTTGATCGTCTCATTACAGAATGAATGAACGCGTGGAAGCTCGGCGATGTTGAGGCCGAGCCTGGCCTTGAGCCAGAGCCTGTCTGAATCAACTAACGTGACAAGGGAAAGCGGCACATCCAGCACAGCGCGCGCGAGCCGCGTAACCCGGTCGAAACTTTCCTCGGGCTGCGTATCAAGGATTTCATAACTTCCCAGTGTTTCCAGCCGGGCGCGCTCGTCTGTCCCTGTGGAGATATTGGGTTGATTTGTTCCCGTCATTCGTCTCGCCCTCACTCTCGCAATAGCCCGCTGCAACGGCAGACATTGTAGGGGGCTGGTATAGCGCCTGCCAGTGCCTTGTTTTTGGGAGATCAGACGGATTTGGTTATAGCTGGCCAACGGGCGGGAATGTTCCCGCCCGCCTGTTGCTGGAAGTGCCTAGACGCGCCCTTCAAAGCCGAGCAGCACGTTGACTGCGTTAACGCCGATATCCGCGACGGCATATCCCCCTTCCATCAGGAAAAGGGTGGGCTTGCCAATCCTGGCGATGCGTTCACAGATACGTAGATAGTCGTCATTCTCCAGTTTGAACTGGGAGATTGGATCATCCTTAAAAGTGTCTACGCCAAGCGAAACGATCAAAAAGTCCGGATCGTATTTTTCGATATGCTTGCTGGCATCGTCGTTGGCGGCGCCCCACGCCTCGTAGTCGGAGCCCCATGGAAGCGGATAATTGAAGTTGAAGCCTTCGCCCTCTCCCTTGCCGGACTCGTCATCATAACCGAGCAGGAATGGATACTCGGTGTTGGGGTCACCATGGATCGAGGTGAAAAGCACATCGCTGCGTTCGTATAAAATATCCTGTGTGCCGTTGCCGTGATGATAGTCGATATCGAGGATGGCGATGCGCTTCGCCCCGTTGTCTAGGAAGTGCTGGGCCGTCACGGCTGCATTGTTAATGTAGCAATAGCCGCCAAAATAGTCATAACCCGAGTGATGCCCCGGTGGACGGCAGAGGGAGAAGACCGCCTTTTCCCCGGCCTCAATCAGCTCTGCACCGGTCAGCGCCACATTAGCGGAGCTTTTGATCGCCTGCCAGCTTGTCCTGGTGATGGGCGCGCCTGCGTCAAAGGAATAGACAGCAAGCTGGCCGTCGATGTGGGTCGGCACCTTGTCGGTCCGCATGCGCGCGGCGCGCCATGAAAAGGGCAGAACGTCGCCTGTCCGGCCCGCAGCCTCCCACTGGTCATAGGCGGTTTCAAGGAAGGTGACAAAAGCATCGGAATGCACGCGCGTCAGCTTTTCACGGGGATAGATTTTAGGCTCCAGAACCGGGCCGAGCGCCACTTCACCGAGCCGTCCGAGCACCAGATCGGCGCGCTCGGGCTTTTCAAAGGCAGGGACGAAATCGCCGAATACGAATTCGCCCGCTGCATGGTGCAGATGGTGATCGTCGGAATAAATGGTCTTCATGAAAGAAAGCTCCGTTGGGTAGTTCTGCCGATCACTCTAGGATGAGGCGTGAATTTTAAAAATGTGAAAGGCAGATGCGCATATGCAAAAAGCGGGCAACCCGGGCGTTTAAAGGGGGAATTTCTGGTTTTCCGGGAAGGGCAGTATGACGCAGGATCAAAATATAAAGCCCCGGTCCTGCATTTCTGCGGACCGGGGCTTCTCTCGTCCGGCTCGGGGGAGGGGGATGAGCGGGACGAAAGCCTAGTGCGCGCCCATTGGCGCGATTGCGTTCTTGACCGGTTTGATGAAAAGCACGATCGGCACGCAGGCCAGAAAGACCACGCCGAACAATTTGAAATCCTCAACATAGGCAAGCAGGGCGGCCTGCTGTTGAATGCCGTCATATACGCTGGCAAGGGCCTGGCTTGCCGGGGCATATCCTGGGCCGCCAGGCATGAGAGTGGTCAATTTGTCCAGATAATGGGCAAAGGCCGGGTTTCCGTTTGCTGCATGATCGGTCAGCACATCCTGATGATATTGGGCGCGGCGCGTCAGCAGTGTTGAGGCGACCGAAATGCCGATACTGCCACCAAAGTTACGCATGAGATTGATCAGCGCAGATGCATCGCTGGTTGCCTCTATCGGCAGGTTTGAGAAGGCGATGGTATTGATTGGGATGAACAGGAAAGCAAAGCCGAGCGCCTGCCACACACGTGCCAGCATCACCACCTCACTGCTGATATCAAGATAGAAATTGGTCATGTACAACAGGGCGGTGCTTGTGATGATGAGGCCAAGCGCGATCAGGATGCGTGGATCGACTTTGCCGACGATCCGCCCGACGAACGGCATGACTACAATGATTGCAAATCCACCGGGCGTGATGACTAGCCCTGCGTCCGTCGCCGTATAGCCCAGTGAGGATTGCACGAAGGCGGGAATGAGAAATGTCGTGCCGAGCAGGATAAAGCCGAGCATGAGCATCAGCACACAGGCCGTGGCGAATGTCCGATCCTTGAAAAGTCGCAGATTGACGATGGGCTGACGGCAGCGCAGTTCCCAGATAATCAACGCCACAAAGGAGACGGCGGCTGTGATTGAGAGCACGGTGATGAATGTTGAAGAGAGCCAGTCATCTTGCTGCCCCCGGTCGAGCACGATCTGGAAGCATCCAAGGCTGAGAGCGACAAGACTGAAGCCGAGGTAGTCGACGCTAAGTCCGTCACGCAGCCGAACCTTTCGCGCCTCGACAAGGCGGGGTGGATCCGTAATCAGCGCCTGAATGAGCAGCATGAGGATAATGCCGACCGGCACGTTGATCAGGAACACCCAGTGCCAGGAAAAATTGTCTGTAAGCCACCCACCAAGGGTCGGGCCGATGGCGGGCGCAAACACTGTCGCCATGCCATACATGGCAAAGGCCATGCCACGTTGGTGCGGGGGGAAGGTATCGGAGAGGATAGCCTGTCCCGATGGTTGCAGTCCGCCACCGACAGCGCCCTGTATTGCGCGAAGGACGATCAGCAGACCCAGACTTGGCGCCAGCCCGCATAATAGCGAGGTGATGGTGAAGCCGACGATACACATCATGAAGAACCGCTTGCGGCAAAGCACCAGCGAAAGCCAGCCGGAGATCGGCATCACCACGGCATTGGTCACAAGGTAGGAGGTCAGCACCCAGGCGGATTCATCCTGGCTGGCGGAAAGAGAGCCCGCGATATGAGGCAGCGCCACATTGGCAATGGAAATATCCAGCACCTCCATGAACGCTGCCAGCGCCACCACCGGAGCGATCAGCCATGGATTGATCTTGCGTCCTTCCGCTGGTGAGGCTTTATCCATCGTTGCATCAACTGCCATGATCCGTGCTTTCCTGAAGCATTTCTGGGGGCATTGCGGTGGGTGGTTTTACGGTGCGCTTGCCTGATTGGCGCTCACGGTCTGTTCGATCAGCTCTTCTGCGCCGGATGTCTGGCCCGAGAACACCTGCGTTGTCGTGCCCGCGGCAAATACGGGAACGTCGGAGAGGCGCTTGCCATCAAGATTGTGCACATCCGCCGATACGTCGGCTGAAAGTCCAACACTGAGAGGGTTTTTCCGGATCTCTTCAGCATCAAGTCCGATACGCACAGGCAGGCGCTGCACAACCTTGATCCAGTTGCCTGTTGCATTCTGTGGCGGCAGCACCGAGAAAGCGCTGCCAGTGCCTGCGCTGAAGCCGATGATTTTGCCGTGATAGGTCACGCCGGAACCATAGAGGTCCGTGGTCAGTTTCACAGATTGACCAAGGCGCAGGTCTCGCAATTCCGTTTCCTTGAAGTTCGCGTCGACCCATACGCTTTCGAGAGGGACGAGCGTCATCAGCGGGGTCGCAGGCGTCACCTGATCGCCGGGCAGAATGGTTTTCTGGGCGACAATGCCGGTCGCAGGCGCGCGGACCTTCATGCGCGACAAGCTGATGAAGGCGTTGCGCACATCGGCCTCAGCGGCCTTCACTTGCGGATGGTCGGCCACACTTGTGCCGGTCACGAGTGAAGCATCCGCATTCAACTGTGTCTGGGCCTGGGCCATACTGGTTTCGGCAGCGGCAAGACCGACACGGGTGTGATCCAGTGTTTCCTTCGAGACGCCATTGATGGGGGCAAGCTTCGTGGCGCGGGCCAGATCCTGTCTGGCTTTAATCACCTGCGTCTGCTGGTACTGAAGATTGGCCCTGTCGACGTCGACCACCCGGAATGCGTGGGCCACGGTTCTCACCGTCTGCCCAAGGTTGGCCACCGCCTTGTCGAGAGCGACCTGCGCATCCGTTGGATCGAGTTCCAGCAGAATGTCGCCTTCTTTCACATATTGCGTGTTCGCCACATAGACGGTCGTCACCGTGCCGGATATTTGCGAGGCCACACTGACCAGGTTGCCATTGACATAGGCGTCATCCGTCGTCTCGTAAAACCGGTCGATGAAATAATAATGGGCTCCCCAGGCAATACCCCCGATGATCGCGATGGCAAGGAGTATGAGGGGAAGTGACAGGCGGCTCTTCTTGGGTGCAGGTGGATTATTCGGGTTTTGGCTTTCCACGGTCATTGCCGGGCTCCTGTCACTGAAAGACTTGCATCACTGATATTGAGGGCTGTCGCCGGATTTTTTTCTGCGTTCCACCAGCCGCCGCCAATCGCACGGACCAGCTGTGTCGTGTTGGCGAAGCGCTGCTCGCTGACATCGATATCATCCAGCAGGGCGGTCTGATATTGGCGGTCTGCCGTCAGAACATTCAGATAATCCGTACTGCCTGCATTGAACTGCGCCGTCGCCAGCTTGCGCGAGGCATCGGCCGTCTGGAGCGACTGCCGACGCAGGGAGGCAGCCGCGCCATCGTTCTCGATCGCCTTCATGGCGGTCGCCACATCGGCAAAGGCGTTCAGTACTGTTTTGCGGTAGAGTTCACCGGACTGGACATATTGGGCTTTTGCCGCGTCTTCATTGGCTTCCAGCGTGCCGCCATCGAAGATCGGGGCGAGGAGGCTTGCGCCGAACGACCAGATCACGCCACTTGGCGTAAAGACATCGGTGGTCTTGGTCGCCTGAACGCCGTAGCTGGCGCTGAGCGAAATCGATGGAAGGCGGGCCGCCGTCGCGACGCCGACGCGGGCGCTGGCTTCATGCAGGGTGGCCTGGGCCATCAATATATCCGGGCGCTGCTGCACAAGTGTCGAAGGCAGGGTGGCCGGGATATTTTCTGGCAGGGTGAAGTCGGCAAGCGTGAAATCCGGGGCTTCAAATTCAGCGGGCATTTTGCCGGTCAGAGCCGCCAGCGCATGGGCCGCGGCGCTTTTCTGCTGAACCAGTGCGGGCAGGGTCGCCTGCGTCGCCTCCAGTTGTGCCTGGGCCTGCAGCGTGTCCGCATGCGTGATTGTGCCTGCATCTTCCTGTTTCTGGACGATCTTGAGCTGATCGCTTTCAAGCCGGACGAGATCGTTCGTCGCATCGATGCGTGCCTGTGATGCAGCGAGTTCGAACGCGGTCGCGACGACCTGATTGACCAATGTCACATAGGTGTCCAGCGCCTGTGCACGGACATAGTCGGTGTTGGCCGCCTGCGCCTCGACCGAGCGGCTGATGCCGCCGAAAACATCGAGGTCATAGCTAAGGGTCGGTGTCAGCGAGAAGGTATTGGCTATCCCCTGAAAAGAGGGAGCGGGCTGATAGAGGTAGCTGCCGTTGGCCTTGCCGCGCGTTGCGCCTGCGCTGAGATCAAGCTGGGGATATTCATCGCCCGCCACAGCGCGAAACTGCGCCTGCGCTGCGGCTATGCCAGCCTGGGCCGCCTTGAGATCAGGGTTGTTGCCGAGCGCATCGCGGACGAGGCTGTCGAGGCGGGCATTGGCAAACAGGTGGTACCAGTCGTCAGCGACCGCGCCTCCATAAACGACGCTTTGAGGCGCAACGTCGGCGCGGCTGGGCGCTTTTGCTGCAACATCGTTTTCAGCCGTAAAGGCCGATACATCAGGAGCTTTTGGTGGCGAAAAATCCGGGCCCAATGTGCACCCGGACAAGGTGATGAACGCCGCTGCCGCCAGAAGTTTGGAGGAGTGTATGGTACTCAGGCGCATGTGCGTGCCTTTCGAAGGCCGGTGACCGGGAGAAATCTGGATCAATCCGGATTCTTGGTGGAGCCGGGTTTTGAGAAATCTTCCAGCCGGTGGACAAGTTTGCTCAGGTTGTTAATCAGGCTTTCCGTCTCTTCGGGGGAGAATGGCTCCATAATGCTGTTGAGAAGGGCGACGACATGGTGAGTCTTCTCCATGATGAAAGCCCGCCCTTTTGGCGTCAGCTCAAGCCTGACTTGGCGTCGGTCATTATCGCAACGTTGCCGGTTAAGAAATCCCTGCTGATCAAGTTGGTCCACGGTTCGCGAGAGTGAACCCTGATCATGGCATATGCGGCGGGCAAGCTCCTTGAGGGTCAGGTTCGAGTCATTGTCCAGATGTTTCAGTACCAGCCATTGGGTAAAATTCAGCCCTTGTTCAAGGGACGTCCGCTCAATGACCTCAGTGATAAGGGTTGCAGAACGGCGCACCAGATAGCCGATGCTGCGATCAACCGAGTAGGTGTCCAACGTGTAGGTCTTCTCGGGCATCGGGCACTCCAAACCGGGCCACCCAGAAAATGGTTGCCGAAGCAATTAATGTCAATGCATGTAATTGGGCAAATTTAGAAAATATTATTGTCTGCATTCATTGCGTGAAAAAACGGGCAATGAAATAGAACATCGTTTTCACGGCGGCGAAGGCCACGGTGAAAATCACCAGATAGGAGATGCCTGTCAGGATGTAGCCGCAAAGGGCCGCCAACCCGTCCTTTTCGATCAATCCGAGGCCGAACATGACGATGGCGAGCGCCGGGAGCCCATTGCCGAAGGGAATGGGCAGGGTGAGGGTGAGGGCCAGTACAAGCACGATAAAGCCGATGACACGCTCCCCGGTACCTTCGACCAGCCAGATCGCACGGGGTTTCAGAAAATGCTCCACCCTGACCACATAGGGTAATCCCCGGGCAAGCATTGCCTGGAACCTGGACCGGGAGAAGCTGCGCTGCGTAATCCAGCCGGGAAACCAAGGGCGGTTACGGCCGGCCATGAGCTGGAGCCCGATATAGGCAAGGGGAATGCCCAGAATGGTCGATAGCCCGGGAATGATGATCGGTATCAGGTTCGGCAGGGCCAGTATCACCATCAGAAATCCAAAAGCCCGATCATCCAGGGATGTCCGGATTTCATCGAAACTGATGTTGCCTTTGTCGTGAAACAGCAGAAACCGGGCAAGGATGGCAGAGGTTCTGACCTGGGAGCCCGGTTCTGGCTGGCCCGGAGTCACCGTCAAAGCCGTGCCTTCATTCGAGCCCTCCATGAAGCGCACTCCAAAATTACAAACTTGAACAGCCCGACCGCAGCGGGGGCATCATAGCGCGGCTCCGGTTATTTGAAGCAGTATTCTGATTAATTTGTGGAAAGATGGGACGGATTAATGTCTCAGGCCGCGAGCAAAAGCCGGTGAACCAGTGCATCGAGGCTGACATGATCGAACAGATGTCCGGGAATCCCTGCCGCTTGAGCCGCCGCCAGATCCGTCTCCTGATCACCTATGAGAAAGCTGTGGGAGGTATCAACCGGCCATGAGGCCATCAGGTCGAGGATCATGCCCGG
>JAATFR010000389.1 GCA_015655095.1 Hyphomicrobiales bacterium
CCCGTTGATGATGAAATCATCGCCATCCTCGACCGCATGGGTTTGCAGGGAAGCCAGATCAGAGCCAGAGCCCGGCTCCGAATAACCCTGACACCAGACGATTTCGCCGCGCAGTGTCGGCTTGATCCATTTCGCTTTCTGCTCAGGCGTTCCCAGTTCCAGCAGCGTCGGCACAAACATGGAAATGCCCTGATTGGCAAGCCCCGTCGGCACCCCGGCCTTTGTGAATTCCTCGGCGATGATGCGGGATTCCAGAATGTCCGGTTCCGCGCCAAAACCTCCATATTCCTTGGGGATGGTGCGGGCGGCGTAACCGTTCTCGATCAGCAGTCCCTGCCAGGCGATCACGTCGTCCGCGGGACGCGATACACCGAAACGGCGAGGCGCCTGATCCTTGTGCGCCTCGATAAAGCGGCGCACGTCCGCGCGAAAAGCCTCATATTTCGGCCCGTAACTGAGATCCATGTCTCACTCCCCTGAAACCTTTTAGGTTTTGTTGGGGGCGAGTTTACCGGCAAAGGCCGGATCGTCCAGCCCATCAATCCGGTGATGGTCTTCAGCGCCGTTCGCGAAACCAGACGCCGGACCCCACGGCCGCGAGCAGGCCCACGCCATAAAGGACCAGCCCCACCGCCAGCGCAGCGAAAAGCCAGTTGAGCGAGCCAGTCAGACGCAACGTCAACCAGCCGCCTCCGACCGCGACGACCACGCGGCATGCGCCCGCCAGCAATGGCCATAAAAGACGTCCGGCCCCTTGGGAGGCAAAATAAAGGGCAAGTCCCATGCCAAAAAATCCGAAGGTCGGGCCCACGATTCGCAGATAGACGGCTCCGGTTTCCATCATTTGAGGGTCGGCGCTGAACAGCGACAGCCACGCATGCGGCCAGATCGCCGCCACGATGCCGACCGTTTCCGTTATGGCGAACGCGATGCCTGCACCGGTAAAGGCGATGCGCAGCGCGCGCGCCGTCTGGCCTGCGCCGATATTGGTGCCGACCAGCGCCATCAGTGGCGCACCCAGCCCGAACACAACCGGGATCAGCAGATATTCAAGCCGCGCGCCGGTACCATAGCCGGCAACCGCCTGTGCGCCCGCATAGCTCGCGACGAGCGAGGTCGCCAGAATGATGGTGAAATTGGTCTGCAGCGCGCTCACCGCCGCAACGGCGCCTACGCGCAGCACATCACTGAACAACACCCATTGCAGCCGTGCAAAGGTGAAGCGCGCCAGGTTGCGCCCGGAGAGCACATACCAGCCAAGAAGAACCATCACGAGCGCGTTGCTGAGCACAAGGGCTGTGCCGCCACCCGCGACGCCCATGGCGGGAACCGGACCCCATCCGAAAATCAGCAGCGGCGAGAGGGGAACAAGGATAATCACGCTGATGCAGATGGCTCCGGCCGGAAGAGACATATTGCCGGTGCCGCGAATCACGCTGGCAAACGCATTCATTAGCCAAAGAAAAATACTGCCCCCGAACACAATATTGGAATAGGTGACAGCCGCCTCCAGTTCCGCGCCCCGGCCGCCGAGCAGCCGGTAAAAAGGCGTGCCGAAGACGATCATCACCACCGAGAAAAACAGGGCGAAACCGATATTGATCAGGATAGCATGGAGCACGAGAGCGTTGGCCGTTTCGCGCCGCCCGCCGCCGAGCGAGCGGGCGATGGCCGAGGAAATGCCGCCGCCGATCGCACCACCCGAGACCATCTGGATCAGCATCACGCCGGGGAAAACCAGCGCCATTCCGGCCAGCACGTCGGTGCCGAGATGGGATAGCCACCATGTCTCAATCAGGCCGGTGAAGGCCTGCGCCAGCATGACCAGCACATTGGGCAAGGCCATGCGGATCAGCGTTGGAACGATAGGACCATGCAACAGCCTGTAGGTGCGCGGCTCCATCGGCGGAGCGGTGACTTCCGCCGGTTCAGCCTGCCCGATGCTGATCTCGCTCATGCCTCAGACAGCCTCAAGAATGGTGGCGATGCCCTGCCCGCCGCCGATGCACTGGGTGGAGAGCGCATAGCGCTTGCCCTCGCGCTTCAGCAACTGGGCGGCCTTGCCGGTGATGCGCGCGCCCGTCGCACCCAGCGGGTGGCCGAGCGCCAGCGCGCCGCCATCGAGATTGACCTTGCTGCGGGGAATATTGAGTTCGCGCAGACAGGCGACGGACTGGCTGCCGAACGCCTCGTTGATCTCGACCACATCGATCTCGTCAACCGTAAGCCCGGCACGCGCCAGCGCCTTGCGCGTGGCCGGAACGGGACCCATGCCCATGATCTCGGGCGGGCATCCGGCCACCGCCACGGAGCGGATGCGTGCGAGGACGTTGAGAGAATTGCGCTCCGCATACTCCTCCGAACAGACGAGAACGGCCGCCGCGCCATCCGTCAGCGGCGAGGAGGTGCCAGCCGTCACGCTGCCCTCGGGCCGGAAGGCGGGCTTCAACCCTGCAAGCCCTTCAAGCGTCGTCGAGGGACGAAGACAGCCATCCGTATCGACAAGCCCGTTGGGCGTGCTGATCGCGATGATCTCGTCGCTCAGCTTGCCCGCGGCCTGGGCGGCGGCAGCCTTCTGCTGGGACTCGAATGCAAGCTGCTCCTGATCGGCGCGACTGACCCTATATTGCCCGGCAACATTCTCCGCCGTCTCGCCCATGGCGATATAGGCTTCGGTCATCAGTTCAGCGTCAGGAAACTTCGCCCCGCAAAAGCGGGGATTGGGCGAGAAATTGAAACCACCCTGAGGCACGCGGGTCATCGACTCCACGCCTGCGCAGATAAACGCATCGCCCGCGCCGATGGCGATCTGCCCGGCTGCGATATGGATGGCATACATGGATGAACCGCAGAAGCGGTTCACCGTCGCGCCGGCCACGCTGATTGGCAGACCGGCCAGCAGCACCGCGATCCGGGCGATATTGTTGCCCTGCTCGGCCTCGGGATAGGCACAACCCATCACCACATCCTCGATCGTACCTGGATCAATCCTGGAGCGCTCAACCAGCGCCTTGATCGCAGCGGCGGCGAGATCGTCCGGACGGATATCGACCAGCGCGCCCTTACGGGCGAAATGAAAGGGCGTGCGGACATATTCCGTGATAACGGCTGAACGCATGATCGTTACTCCTTGGTATTAAGGGAATTCGGCTGATGGCGGCGCGGGGCCATCATCTCATCGCGCGAAAACCAGCAGCGTCGAAGTGGCCGAGGCGATCAGGCGGCCCGACATATCCGTGATCCGCCCTTCGGAAAAAGCGGCCCGGCGGCCAAAACTGACGACAAGCCCTTCCGCCCTGATCAATCCGGTTTCCGCCGTCATTGCCCGGTGATAGGCCACCTTCAGCTCCAGCGTTGTGTAGGCCTGATCCGGCGCGAGGCGGGAGTGAACGGCACAACCGCAGGCTGAATCGAGCAGCGTCGCCGCATAGCCGCCATGAATGGTGCCGATGGGGTTGAAAGCATGGGGACCGGGAATTCCCTCGAAAACCGCACGCCCCTCCTCGATTTCCACCAGATTGATATCGAGCGACTGGGCAATGCCCGGCCGCCGCCCCGCGGCGATCATCGCCTGCATCTGCTCAAGGCCTGTCAGGCCCGCCTCCGTCTCGTTGAAGAGATTCATGACCGGCCCTCCAGCCCAAGGCGCTGTTTGAGGGCAGCGCGGGAATGATCAAGGATTTTCCTGGAAAGAGTTGCGTCTTCCGTCGCGCGAGACAGCATCAGCGCGCCCACAAGCTCGCTTAAAACGGATGAAGCCAGAGCATTCGGACCTTCATATCCCAAAGCATCCAACTTGCCTGCGAGAGCCTTGCTCAAGCGGTTGAAACCGGCGGTGAAACTGGTGCGGGCCGTGGGTCCCAACCGGGACAGATCGCCGGAAAGCGCCGCCAGCGGACAGCCAATGGCGCGCGAGTCGCGGTGGCGTTGCGAGAGATAGAAATCGATATAGGCGACGAGAGCCGGAGCCGGGGGCAGATCCCCCATCACTTTTCCAACAACGGAACTTGCCTCGTCGAACACATAAGCCACTGTCTCAGCGATGAAATCGTCTCTGGATTTGAAATGGGCGTAGAAGCCGCCATGAGTCAGGCCCGCGCTCGCCATGATCCCGGCCACGCTGATCTGATCGGGGCCATTGTCCTTGATCGCCCTCGCCGCCTCCTTCAGCACTTTTGCTCTGGTGCGTTCCTTATGCTCAGAATCATATCGCATGACAGGCGCCTTCCGATTTTCATGGTCTTTATATGATGTATGTAATATCATATAAGGCCCGAACTCAAGAGGCATCAGACAGAATGTCGAAGCAGGATTTTCAAGTCTTCGCGCGCAAGGCTCATCGAGAACCCTGCGCGCGGCAACAGCCTACCGGCTGACGAGTTCCAGACCGCGTGCCGACGTCGCCTCCGAGGCCCGGGCGAGCGCAGGCTTGCCAAGGATCATGTCCGCGGCTTTCTCGGCGATCATGATCGTGGGCGCATTCGTATTGCCTGAAACCAGTCGCGGCATGATAGAGGCATCCACCACCCTCAGTCCCTCAACTCCATAAACCCGCAATTGCGGATCGACCACGGCATTGGGGCCATGGCCCATCTGGCAGGTGCCGACCGGATGATAGATCGTGCTTCCCGTATTCTGGGCAAAGGTCAGCAAATCCTCGTCGCTCTGCGTGCCTGCGCCCGGCAACAGTTCATTTTCGATATAGACCTGAAGAGCTGGTTGTTCCGCAATCTTGCGGGCCCATTTGAGCGCGGCGACGGCAACTTCGCGATCCAGCGGATCACTCAGATAGTTCGGAACGATAGAAGGATAGACAGACGGATCGGACGACCGTATCCGGATATGGCCCCGGCTTTCAGGCCGCACCTGGCATGGCGCGATCGTGAGGCCCGGCAAGGTGTCCAGTTCCATGGTGCCATCCCGGGCCATGCGCTCCATGTCCATATTGGCGGGCAGGATGTGATACTGGATATCGGGATGGGCCAGCTCCGGCCGCGATTTACAGAAAACAGCGATATGCGCGGCGGAGAGCGTGAGCAGTCCCTTGCGCTGAAGCAGATATTTCAGCGTTTCGCCAAGGAACCGCCTGCCGCGCGTCAGTTCATTGACCGAAATGGTGCCGGGCTTCAGGCGGTAGATAACGCCCATGACATAGTGATCCTGCAAATTCTCGCCGACGCCGGGGAGGTCTGAGATAACCTCAATGCCGTGCTCCTTCAGCAGCGCCGCCGGGCCAATGCCGGAAAGTTGCAGAAGCTGGGGCGAATTGATCGCGCCGCCTGAAAGAATGACCTCGCGCGCGGCATGGGCCGTCCGCCTGACGCCCTTTTGCGTATATTCGACGCCAATGGCCTTCTTGCCCTCGAACAGCACGCGCCCGGCCAGCGCATGGGTCTCGACCGTCAGGTTTTCCCGCTTCATCACGGGATGGAGATAGGCGACAGCAGCGGAATGGCGCTGGCCGTTCTTGACCGTCAGCTGGTAATAGGTCGCCCCTTCCTGATCGGCTCCATTGACGTCTTCCTTGCGCGGCAGGCCCGCCTGCTCGCAGGCGTCGATCACCGCGTCCGACACCGGATGCTTTTCCGTCACATCCGAAACATTGAGCGGTCCGCCGGTCGCATGCCAGCCTTCGCTATCCGCCCCGCGTTCCTGATTTTCAGAACGCAGGAAATAGGGATGAACATCGTCCCAGCTCCAGCCCTCGCAGCCAAGCTGGCGCCAGTTGTCATAGTCCGCATGCTGACCGCGGATATAGAGCAGGCCGTTGATCGAGGAGGAGCCGCCCAGCACCTTGCCGCGCGGCCACATATGGACCCGCCCGCCCGAGGTCGGATCGGCTTCCGTGGGGTAAAGCCAGTTGACTTTGGGGTCTTTCAGCGTACGGGCATAGCCAACCGGCACATGGATCATCATGTTCGACATGAACTGCGAGGGTTCGTGCAGGGGGCGGTCATCGCCACCGGCTTCCAGAAGCAAAACCCTTGTTTTTCCATCCGCCGACAGCCGGTTTGCCAGCACGCAACCGGCGCTTCCGCCGCCGACGACAATATAGTCGAATCGGGAAACTTCAGACATTAGACCTCCCAGTCGGCCTGTTCTCAGGCCTTGAATTGTTATA
>JAATFR010000287.1 GCA_015655095.1 Hyphomicrobiales bacterium
GGCTCGCTCGTCGGCATGGCGAGCCTCGCCGCCATCGAAGGCGCGGCCCGCAATCAAGCTTATGCCGCAACCAAGGGCGCGGTCATTTCCATGATCAAGTCCGTGGCGGTCGAGTTCGCGCGCTATGGCGTCCGGGCCAACTCCATTCTGCCCGGCTGGATTGCGACCGATATGACGGCGGGGGCGCAGGGCTCGACGGCTTTTGCCGAAAAAGTGATCCCGCGTGTGCCGGCGCGGCGCTGGGGCCAGCCTGCCGATTTCGGCGGTATCGCTGTCTATCTTGCCTCGGACGCCTCGTCCTATCATTCGGGCGACTCGTTCGTCATCGATGGCGGCTATACGATTTTATGATCCATCAAAGAAGGGCTGCTCCGGCTTCAAGCCCGGGGCGGCCCTTGCGAAAGGCCCCCGTGACTGACCAGCCTCCAGAACAACCCCTTGAGCAGTCGCCTGAGCCGTCTGTAGACCGCCGCCTGATCCTGATGGCCCGCAGCATTGTGGTGCTTTATCGCGCGTTCGAGACCATCGCGCGCGAACACGACATCACCATTCCGCAATACCGTTTTCTGTTGTCATTGAAGCGGGGCCCCAAGCGGGCGGGCGAACTTGCCGTTTCCGCCTCGATCCGCAAGCCGACAGCCTCCGCCCTCATCGCTGACATGGAAAAGCGCGGTCTGATCGTGCGCCAGGCAGACGAGACGGACGGGCGCAGCGTGCGCCTGCGCCTCACCGATAAGGGCCTTGAAAAACATAAAGGTTTCGAGCTGGCGCTGGCGCGCTATCTGCCCTCCCTGCTTGAAAAGGGAGACGCCGGGCAGATGCTCGATGCCTTCAGCGAACTCGCCTACATCATCGACAGCGGCAGCTCCCAGCGTGACAGCCTCGACCTCGACGAGCTTGTTTCAGGCGAATGAAGCATTTGGGGCGAAGGATGGGGCCCTTGACGGCTTTACGGATTTTTAGTTAGTGTCACGAACTAATAACCGGCAAAAATCTCAGGGAGTTAAGCCCATGACCATCCGTACCCCTTTGTGCGATCTGCTTGGCGTGAAATATCCGATCATGCTGGCGGGCATGGGCGGCGTTTCCTATGCGGAACTGGCTGCCGCTGTGTCCGAGGCGGGCGGCTTTGGCACGCTCGGCATGGCCGGGCTTCAGCCGGAGCAAATCCGTGTCCAGATGAAGAAGGTGCGCGATCTGACCGACAAGCCCTTCGGCGTCGATCTGCTGGCCGCGGTGCCGGAAAGCCTTGAGCGCACCGTCGATATCATCATCGAGGAGGGCGCTTCCGTGTTCGTCGCGGGCCTTGGCGTGCCAGCCTCCATTCTGGGCAAGCTGAAGGGGGCAGGCCTCAAGGTCATGAATGTCTGCGGCACGGTAAAACATGCCGTCTCGGGCGCTGAAGCAGGTCTCGACGCAGTGATTGCGCAGGGTTCGGAAGGCGGCGGCCATACCGGCAAGGTTTCGGGCATGGCGCTCATTCCGCAGATTGTCGATGCGGTCAAGGTGCCGGTCGTGGCTGCGGGCTCCATTGTCGACGGGCGAGGTCTCGCTGTGGCGCTGGCCTTCGGCGCACAGGGCGTCTGGATGGGCACGCGCTTCATCGCCTCCAAGGAGGCCCATGCCGGCGATATGTACAAGCAGGTCATCGTGGATGCGAAGGAGACGGACACCATCGTCACCCGCTGCTACTCCGGCAAGACCATGCGGGTGTTCAACAATCCCTATGTGAAGGACTGGGAAAGCCGTCCGCAGGACATTCAGGGTTTTCCGGCCCAGGCGATTATTTCGACCAAAAACAATGTCATGGGCGGCATCGGCGGCCAGATTGAAGGTCTTGACCGCGACCGAAGCTGTTTCGCGATGGGTCAGGGTGCGGGCGCGATCAGGGATGTGCCTACCGCCCGCGAGATCGTGGAGCGGACCATCGAGGAGGCCGAGCAGGTTCTTGAAGCCCTGAAGGCCTATCGGGCCTGATTTCAAGGCTCTCCTGAAGCGGGCGCCGGGATTTGAACTTCCGGCGGCCATTTTGTGACGACATGGATGACACGGCGGGATGATTCCCAGCATTTACCTCAATATCCAAGGTCGCAAGCCCCCGGCGCTTGTGCTATTAAATCGCGGATGGACATTCGGGCAGGGTGGTTCTGCCCGGATGACGGCTGGAACGGTCTCCCCTTTCCGGCAGATGCCGAGGATTATATGGATCATTCCGATTTCCCGGGCGACTTGACGTTGAACGTGCTTGACGACGAGTCTCTCGATCCCGATGCCCCCGATGAAGGGGAGCAACGCCAGATTGCCCTTCAGAACATTCTCGATGCCTGGGATGAAGCGCTGGTCGAAGGCGTTTCGCCCGATATTCTGGCCACGACGGCCATTTTCGCCGCATTGAGCGACATGGTTGAGAGTTATGGCGAGGAAACGGTCGCCGACATGGCCGAAGGCCTTGCCGACAGGGTCCGCCAGGGTGAATTCACTCTCAATCGCATTATGAACTGAGATCGTTAACAAATATTTGACGACAAGCCCGGCCCCTTGGCCGGGCTTTTTATTGGCGGGGTGCCGACTGGATCAGATCAGGCCCATGGCCCGGAAACTGGCGTGCCGACCCTTGCCGACGACGATGTGGTCGTGAAGGTCGATACCCAGCGGCTTGGCGGTCTCGAGGATCTTGTGGGTCATGTCGATGTCGGCCGACGACGGCATGGGGTCGCCGGAAGGGTGGTTGTGGACAAGAATGATGGCTGAGGCATTCAGTTCCAGCGCCCGCTTGACCACTTCGCGCGGATAGACCGGCGTATGATCGATGGTGCCTTCCTGCTGGATTTCATCGGCGATCAGAATATTCTTGCGGTCGAGGAACAGGATGCGGAACTGTTCTGTTTTGTTGTAGGCCATCGAGACGGTGCAATAATCGATGAGCGCCGTCCATGACGAGATCGCCGGGCGTTTCATTACCTGCGCCTGGGCAAGCTTGACGGCGGACGCCTGCACGATCTTGAACTCGATGATGGCGTTTTCGCCGATGCCCTTCACTTCCAGCAGGCGGGCGGGGGTGGCGCTGATGACCTCGGCGAAGCTGCCGAAGCGGTCCAGCAGTTCCTTGGCCAGCGGCTTTACGTCCCGGCGCGGAATGGCCCGGAACAGCAGCAGTTCCAGCAATTCATAATCGGCGAGTGCATTCTCACCCGCGCGCATGAAGCGCTCCCGCAAACGGTCGCGGTGGCCCTCATGATGGGGCCGGGGCAGGGGGACTCTATCCCGGCTTTCCCTGTCCCTGCCCTCAGGGGGCATAGGGCGGGCAAGCATGCCCGGCGGGTGAGGTGGTGAAGATTTCATAGCCGGTGGCGGTCACGCCGATCGAATGCTCGAACTGGGCCGACAGCGAGCGGTCCCGCGTCACGGCGGTCCAGCCGTCCGACAGCACCTTCACGCCCGGTTTGCCGAGGTTGATCATGGGCTCGATGGTGAAGAACATGCCTTCGCGCAGCACCGCACCCTGACCGCGGCGGCCATAATGGAGCACGTTGGGTACATCGTGGAAAATCTTGCCGACACCATGGCCGCAGAACTCGCGCACCACTGAGCAGCGTTCGCCCTCGGCGAATTCCTGGATCGCCGCGCCGATGTCGCCGAGCGTCGCGCCCGGCTTCACTTCGGCGATGCCGCGCATCATGGCTTCATAGGTGACCTCGCACAGGCGCTGGGCCTTGCGCGGCACGTCGCCCACGTAATACATGCGGTTGGTGTCGCCATGCCAGCCGTTCAGGATATAGGTGACGTCGACGTTGACAATGTCGCCCTCGCGCAGCACCCGGTCGCCGGGAATGCCATGACAGACGACATGATTGACCGAGGTGCAGACCGTGTGCCGGTAGCCGCGATAGTTGAGGCAGGCGGGCAGAGCACCATGATCGAGCGCGAATTCAAAGCAGAGCCGGTCGATTTCAAGGGTGGTGATGCCGGGTTTGATGACGCTGGCGAGCATGTCGAGGGCGCGGGCGGCAAGCTGGCCGACAACCCGCATTCCCACGAAATCCTCCGCGCTGTGCAGCTTGATCCGCCTGGCGTGGAAGCTTTCCGCCTCGATTTCTTCGTTATAGCTCATCTGGCTTCATATCTCCGGTCTCATGCCACGATCTCGACGGGAACGCCCACCCTGATCGAGCCTTCATGTATTATACAGCCTAGGCAGACGATCTCAAC
>JAATFR010000312.1 GCA_015655095.1 Hyphomicrobiales bacterium
CGCCCAGCACTCGCGACCAGCCCTCGGGGTTTGAAAGCGCATCGCCGCCGCCGCCAACACCGGCATTGTTCATCAGAACTGAAACAGGCCCGAGCCGCTCCGCGACCGTCGCCGCCAGCTTCTCCACCTCATCCCGGCTGGAAACATCGGTCTTAACGGCAAGGACATCGCCGCCGATCCGGGCCGAGGCTTCGTCCAGGCCCACCCGGTCCGCAATACAGACCCGCAGGCCTTTGGCCGCAAGGGCCGTGGCGGCGGCAAGGCCAATGCCGCTTGCGCCGCCAGTGATCACGGCAACGCCGCCAGCGGCCAGTGCAGGATGGGAGGGAGGTTCGTCCATTGTCAGGATTCCTTGATGCAACAAGCCGGAACAGTATTTTCTCCCACCCGCTCCAACCATACATGCCGATGAAAACCCCCGACAAGTTACATGATGATCTGACTCTATGATAATCTGGAATTCTTGAAGGCAGCCTGAATAATCCCAGGTCGGCGGGGACTGCATTTTATGCGACAAGATCAACTTGAGGGACTGGTGGCTTTTATCGCGGTCGCGGAGGAAGTGGGCTTCTCGGCCGCCGCTGTCCGTCTGGGCGTTTCGCCCTCGGCGGTCAGCCAGTCGATCCGCAATCTCGAAAGCCGCCTCGGCATGCCTCTGTTCAACAGGACGACGCGCAGCGTCAGCCTGACGGAAGTCGGTGCGCGCTATCTGGAACGGGTGCGTCCCTGCGTGCGCGAGCTTGTGGCCGCAAGCGACGAGTTGGGTGATGAGGGAGACGAGCCCGCGGGCCTGCTCCGCCTCAATGTTCCACGCTCCGGCTATATGATCATTCTGCAGCCAGTTCTCCGCCGCTTTATCGATGCCTATCCGCGCATCAATATCGAGGTGATGATCGAGAATAATCTTGTCGATATTGTCAGCCGTGGTTTCGATGCCGGCATCAGGCTGAGCAACATGGTTGAGAAGGATATGGTCGCGGTCAGGATCGGTCCCGCTATTTCAGTCCATATCATTGCCTCCCCCGATTATCTGGAGCGATATGGCATCCCCCGCGAACCGCGCGATCTTCTCAACCACGCCTGCATCTCCTTCCGGCATTCCACATCCGGGCAGATCGACCGCTGGGAGTTTATCCAGGATGGGGAGTCTTTTGAACTGCCGGTCACGGGCCGCCTCATCATCAATGATTCCGCCGCCCTCATTCAGTCCGCGCTCGACGGTCTCGGTATCGCCAATATATTCAACGGCTATATTGATCCCTTCATTGAAAACGGACAACTGGTCCGCCTCCTCACGGACTGGAGCCCTTCGCTTCCCGGATTTACGCTTTATTATCCCGACCGCCGCCGGGTCCCGCTGAAGCTGAGGGTTCTGATCGATTTCCTGCACAGGGAGCTTCCCCGCGTCAGGCCCCTTGTCGGAGACATGACGCGGGTTCCAGACATGCTTTAGACGAAGCCGGATATGCGGTGCGGCTTGTAGGGCGCTTCAAGAGCGCTGATTTCCTCAGGCGTCAGCTTGAGCGACAGGGCCGCAAGGGCGTCATTGACATGTTGAGGTTTAGACGCCCCGACGATCGGCGCCGTCACGCCCTTCTTTTGCACCAGCCAGGCGAGAGCAACCTGCGCCCGGGGCACGCCACGCTTGGCGGCGATGATGCCGACCTGATCGACGACCTCGCGATCTCCCTCGACATAAAGCGACTTGCCGAAGACATCGGTTTCCAGCCGTTCGGTGGTTTCGTTCCAGTCCCGGGTGAGCCGTCCGCGGGCAAGCGGGCTCCACGGGATCACTGCAAGCCCCTGATCGATGCAGAACGGCAGCATCTCGCGCTCTTCCTCGCGGTACAGCAGGTTGAGGTGGTCCTGCATGCTGACGAACTGCGTCCAGCCATTGAGGCGCGAGGTATAGACCGCCTTGGCAAACTGCCATGAGGCCATGGAGGAAGCGCCGATATAGCGCGCCTTGCCCGCCTTCACCACATCGTGCAGCGCCTCCAGCGTTTCCTCGATGGGCGTGCGCGCATCCCAGCGGTGGATCTGGTAGAGATCGACATAGTCGGTGCCGAGCCGCTTCAGGCTGGCATCAATCTCGGCGAAGATCGCCTTGCGCGACAGGCCTTCGCCATTGGGGCCGGGGCGCATTCGGCCGGAAACCTTGGTCGCCAGCACGATGTCCTCGCGTTTGGCGAAATCCTTGATCGCACGGCCGACGATTTCCTCGGACGTACCGTCCGAATAGACATTGGCGGTGTCCAGGAAATTAATGCCGCTTTCAATAGCCAGTTTGATGATGGGCCGACTCGTGGCCTCGTCGAGCGTCCAGCTGTGATTGCCCCGCTTCGCATCACCGAATGTCATGCAGCCAAGGCAAAGTCGCGACACCTCAAGGCCTGTAGAGCCAAACTTCACATAATCCATGTTTTGTCTCCCTTGGAGGAACGGCAGGCAAAATATTCTCTGGACGGAACGATATATCCATCCAGTCGGCCTGCTTCGATACGGAAATTTCATGTCCGGCAACAATATCACGCTGACGGCGCGAGAACAGACATGACCTGCAGGAAAACGACAACAGGACACGGGCGGCGCCTTCACGCCACCCGCACCTTGTTATGTATCAGGCCCCGAAAGGCCGGTGTTTCAATCGAAATCGGTCGAGAGCGAAACGGATTCCCAGGCGTCGATCTCGCTGGTGAGCTGGGCGATTTTCTCGCGCACCAGCTTTACCGCATCCGTGCCCAGCAGCAGGTGAGCGGGCGGATTGTCTGACTCGACGAGCTTGAGGATCGCCTGCGCCGCCTTTGCCGGATTGCCGGCCTGGTGCCCGCTATAGCCCTCGCGCCTTTTGCGGATCGGCTCGAAGGTTTCATCATAATCGGGGATGCTGCGGGGGGCCCGCACCATTGAACGCCCTGCCCAGTCGGTGCGGAAACCGCCGGGCTCGACAGCGGTGACGTGGATGCCGAAGCTTGCCACTTCCTTGCCAAGGCTTTCGCTGATCCCTTCGAGCGCGAACTTGCTGCCATGATAATAGGCAATGCCCGGCATGGTGATAATGCCGCCCATCGATGTGATCGAGATGATATGCCCGGCGCGGCGCTTGCGCATGTAGGGCAGCACGGCCTTGATGACGGCAACCGCGCCAAAGACATTCACTTCGAACTGCTTGCGAAGATCATCGAGCGTAGATTCCTCGACAAGCCCCTCATGGCCATATCCGGCATTGTTGATGAGAACGTCTATCGCGCCGGTCTTGCTTTCGACTTCGTTGATGACGCGCTCGATTGCGGCGTCGTCCGTTACGTCGAGGAGCCGTCCGAATGATTTGCCGGGCGCAAGCTGGTCGAATTCGGCCCGCGCGGCCTCGTTGCGCAGCGTGCCGATGACGCGGTGGCCGGCAGCGAGCGCGGCCTCAGAAAAGGCGCGACCGAAACCGGTCGAGACGCCCGTAATGAAAAATGTGCGTGAGGTGGAGGTCGTCATGATCTTTCTCCTTCTTCCATGGAAGCAAGGTAGGGTCTGTCGTGGCTGACAATAACCCCTGCATTTCGGTCCAGCCTTTGAAGGCTGTCTTCATAAATATTCATGCCGCCAATATTCACCATAGCGTGCAGGACACGCGAGAGTGATGATCCGTATGGACATTTATCCGCCGGGGCGTAAGCTTGCTGCGTCTTGCGAAGTGAGGAAGCCGGTGAAATCCCGGCACGGTCGCGCCACTGTGTTTGGCTCCGATAGCCGGGGCCAAAAGTCAGACCCTCCTTCGTCCCATAACATCCGACGGGACGCTTGATCCCATGGAGGAACTGATGTCTGACATCCACGCCGGGCCCGCGGCCCAACCCGTTCCCATTCCTGTGCGCACCCTTGCCCCATGGCTCATCTTCGGCGGTCTGATGATGATGCTCATGATCTATTTTGTGGGTGCTGAAGAGGGGGCGACCTCGATTATCAAGGGCATGTACGTTCATGAATATGTGCATGATGGCCGCCACCTGCTTGGCTTTCCTTGCCACTGACCGACGAGGAAAAAAGCCATGGTTGGAACACTTCTTATGCGCGGCATGCTTGTCGGCATTGTCGCCGGGTTGCTCGCCTTCGTCTTTGCCAAAACTTTCGGTGAACCGCAGGTCAATCACGCCATCGATTTTGAATCCCGGATGGAGGCCGCCCGTGGCGATGCGCCCGAGCCTGAACTCGTCAGCCGCGAGGTCCAGTCAGGCATTGGTCTGCTGACAGGCGTCATCGTCTACAGCGCCGGAATGGGCGGCCTTTTTGCCCTGGTCTTCGCCTATGCCTATGGGCGGGTCGGAAATATCGGTCCGCGCGCGCTTTCGGCCCTGCTTGCGGCGGCGGCGTTGCTTGCCATCGCCATTGTGCCGGACCTGAAATATCCGCCCAATCCGCCCTCGGTGGGTGATCCTGAAACAATAGGGATACGCACCGCCCTGTTCTTCACCATGATCGCGATTTCCATCGCCTCGCTCACTCTTTCCGTGTTGCTGGTTCGCAGGCTGATCCCGCGTCATGGCCTGTGGAACGCAAGCCTTGGGGGCGCGCTGCTCTTCATCGTGCTCATTGCTTTCGCCCAGCTTCTGTTGAAAGACATCAATGAGGTTCCGGCGGCGTTTCCCGCCGTGGTGCTGTGGCGGTTCCGTATCGCTTCGCTGGGAATTCAGTGCATCATGTGGATGACGCTCGGTTTTCTGTTCGGCTATCTGGTGGAAAAGACAATGGCGCCCCGCTGGCTTTACAGGCCCGCATCCGCCTGATCCTTACCGCGATGAAAGAGACACATGATCGGAGGCCGGACTGGCCTCCGGTTGGTCAAACATGCTGAACCTGGGGTAAATGGTGGGCGGTGACGGGATCGAACCGCCGACCCTCTCGGTGTAAACGAGATGCTCTGCCAGCTGAGCTAACCGCCCGTTGCGATGGCCGGACGCGTAAATGAACCTGAAATCCGGTTTCCACGCGAGTTCTCGGCCTCACAGCCCCTCTCCTACTTGAATGAGCCTGCCATTGCAATCCCCCGGTGCCCGGGCGAAGCTGGGGAGCGTCCGGGTTCTCCCTGCTCCGGTGATCTGTAATCGACATGAGTTTATTGTGCATCGTACTTTCGGGTCATTTGTTTCCCTCTACCTTTCAACCGCCATTCTGCTGATCGGCAATGGCCTGCTTGGCAGTCTTGTGCCCTTGCGCGCCGATGCCGACCATTTGTCCGCGACGACGCTCGGCCTGATCGGCGGGTCCTATTTCGCGGGTTTCCTTGCCGGTTGCGTGCTTTGCCCCCGGGTTGTGCGCAGGGCGGGCCATATCCGCAGTTTCGGTGCCTTTGCGGCAGCGGCCTCCTCCGCGCCGCTGGTGCTGGCCCTTTTTGTCGAGCCCCTCACCTGGTGTATCTTCAGGGCGCTCACAGGCTTCTGCTTTGCGGGCCTCTACATGGTCATTGAAAGCTGGATCAATGAGAAGGCCACAAACGAAACCCGCGGCAGCCTGTTTTCGGTCTATCTCATTGTGAATTTCATCGGCATCGTGCTGGGCCAGTTGCTGCTCAACGTGGCAAGCCCGGAAGGTTTCGCGCTGTTCGCCGTTGTTTCCATTCTGACCTCCGCTGCCCTCATCCCGGTTTCGCTCACCCGTTCTGTCCAGCCTGCGCCTATCCAGACGGTCAATATCGATATTATGGCGGTTTACCGGCTTTCGCCGGTCGGATTCATCGGCTGTTTTGTCGTGGGGCTCACCAATTCGCCGTTCTGGACCATGGGCCCTGTCTTTGCCACCCATGCAGGGCTGGATATAGCGGGCGCTTCCTATTTCATGACATCGGCTATTCTGGGCGGCGCGCTGGCTCAATGGCCGGTTGGGCGGATGTCCGACAGGATGGACCGGCGCAGGGTCATCATCGGCATCTGTGTGGCTGCTGGCCTTGGTGAGATATTGCTGATGCTCACCGGCTCTTTGGGGCATCCATGGCTGCTTCTCCCGGCAGGCTTCCTGTTCGGCTGCTCGGCGCTCACGCTTTATTCGCTCTGCGTTGCCCATGCCAACGACAATGCAGGCGCGCGCGAGTTTGTCAGCGTCTCAAGCGCTCTGCTGCTGGCCTATGCGGGGGGCGCGATGGTGGGGCCGATTGCCGCTTCCCTGGTCACACCTCTGTTGGGCTTTTCAGCTATTTTTCTGTTCATGGCAGCCGTCCACGGGATTTTTATCCTGTTCGTCTTCTATCGCATCACCCGCAAGGAATTCGAGCCTGCGGAGCCGAAAGCCGACTTCGTTGCCATCGCTATTTCACGGACGGGACCAGACCCTGTGGAGCTTGACCCGCGCAACGCTCCCTCGGCCAATACCGCGGCGGATTGAGATGCTCCTCAAATGCAGCGAACCGGCCCCACATTGGATGTGGCCGGTTCGCAGACATATCGGTAATTTTTATGGAAGGCTCAAAATCGACACAGGCCTGTCTGGACAGGACAATGCCGATCAGGCGTTGACAGCGTACTTGAGCCCCTTGCCTGCCTTGAACTTCGGCTGCTTGGAAGCCGGAATCTGAATCTTCTCTCCGGTGCGGGGATTGCGGCCCTCAGTGGCTGCACGATTCGATACGTCGAATGTGCCAAAGCCGACGAGGCGAACATCTTCGCCCTTGGTCAGCGTTTCGGTGATGCCTTCGAAAACGGCGTCAATCGCCTTGGTTGCATCTGCCTTCGAAAGCCCTGCCTTTTCGGCAACGACTTCAACGAGATCGTTCTTGTTCACTATGGACCTCTTTCTATTCCGGGACGGAGCCCCAATAAGGGTGGCAGTCTAGCCACGGGGTTCCGGGGGGGTCAAAGCAAAATCGTAGGGAAACTCTATAGAATCACCGACGATCGCTCTCTTTCAAAACAATGAACGGGGACTTTAGGTCCCCGTTCGCTGGTTCGTTGCGGCGCAATATCCCGCAAACTCGATATAAGCTCAATGGGCTGTGATGCCTTCTACACCCGATTTATTGCGTAGTGCGGCCTGTTCCGCGGCATAAGCCTCCTCATCCCACTCAATCGGGACCAGAGGTTGGGCCAGAGCATGGGCCAGAACCTCATCCACGGTCGAAACCGGGATAATTTCCATCCCATTCTTCACATTATCCGGGATGTCGGACAGATCCTTCACATTGTCCTGGGGAATCAGCACCTTTTTGACGCCGCCCCGAAGCGCGGCAAGGAGCTTTTCCTTCAGGCCACCGATGGGCAGCACCCGTCCGCGCAGCGTGATCTCGCCGGTCATGGCGACATCCTTGCGGACCGGAATGCCCGTCAGCACCGATACGATGGCTGTGGCCATGCCGACGCCGGCCGAGGGACCATCCTTGGGCGTGGCGCCTTCCGGCACATGCACATGAATGTCCATCTTCTGGAACAGCGGCGGCTTGATGCCGAACCGGGTCGCCCGCGAGCGCACATAGGAACTTGCGGCCGAAATCGATTCCTTCATCACATCGCGCAGGTTGCCCGTCACGATCATGCCGCCCTTGCCGGGCATCATTACGCCTTCGATGGTCAGCAACTCGCCACCCACCTCGGTCCAGGCAAGACCCGTAACCACGCCGACCTGATCCTCGCCTTCCGTCTCGCCGAAGCGATATTTGGGCACGCCGGCATAAGTCTCGATGTTGTCGATATTGACCTCGATCGACTTCTTGTCGGACGTCAGGATTTCCTTCACGGCCTTGCGGGAGAGATTGTTGATCTCGCGCTCAAGGCTGCGAACGCCGGCCTCACGGGTATAGACCCGTATCAACTGACGCAGGGCGCCATCGGTGATCGACCATTCGCCCTTGCGCAGACCATGGGCTTCAACAGCCTTGTCCAGCAGGTGGCCACGCGCGATCTCGACCTTCTCATCCTCGGTGTAACCCGCGATGCGGATGATCTCCATCCGGTCCATGAGTGGGCCCGGAATGTTGAGCGTGTTGGCGGTTGTGACGAACATCACATCCGACAGGTCATAATCAACCTCGAGGTAGTGATCCGCGAACGAATCATTCTGTTCGGGATCGAGCACCTCAAGCAACGCCGAAGACGGATCGCCCCGGAAGTCCGCGCCCATCTTGTCGATCTCATCAAGCAGGAAGAGCGGGTTCGTGTGCTTCACCTTCTTCATCGACTGGATGACCTTGCCAGGCATCGAGCCGATATAGGTGCGGCGGTGACCACGGATCTCGGCCTCGTCGCGCACGCCGCCCAG
>JAATFR010000136.1 GCA_015655095.1 Hyphomicrobiales bacterium
CCAGACCATAGCAGCAGCCCGGGGCGGCGTCATCTCATGTCAGCTAGATCGGGTGTCCGGGGCCAAATGTCAAATGCGGGCTTTCCGGGCCGGGCATAGCCAGACGAAACAGGCTAGTTCCGGGCGGTGCGCAGCAGGGTTCGGGGATCAATCGGCTCCCCGGTCAGCGCCACACCCCTCGGGCCGGCCAGCCCGAGACTCTGCCCCTGCACCAGCAACTCAAAGGCGGCGCCATCACGGGCCACCATGATCAGCCCAGGCCGGTCAGGCACCAAATAGCTCTCACCAGCAGCAAAGGTCCGCTCAACCAGCACCCGGCCATGCGGATCCTCGACCCGAAGCCAGGCATTGTCCCTGGTCGCCCGGATGGTGACGGGCATGGCGTCGATCTCGGCCTCCACCGCCGTGGCGAAATCGGCCGCCGCAGCGGGAGAGTCGGGTTCCATCAGATGCGGCATTCCGGCTACGATTGCGCCAGGCGATCCGGCTTGGGCGACATCCTGCGCCACCAGAACGGCCGCAGGAGCAGAAGACAGCGCCGTGGCGGGGGTGACATTGCTGGTCGAGGCCAAGGCGGCATCACCGGCAAGATCAGGGTGCCTGAATGCAAAGCGGGGAGCATGGGCCTCAGATGCCCCAAGGGCCTGCGCGGCAACCTGGGCTTCAATATCACCATTATCCGCCAGATCGACAGGCCGGTTGCCTGACTGGGCGATCAGCCAGCTCCCAAAAAGCGTAACCAGGGTTACAAGCCCCGCCAAAATGAAGCCACCCCGGGGAAATTCCCGTTTCAGGGCCGGAGGAACAAGACCGGGCGCCCTGTCGGCTACCGGCAGATTCACCTCATGTTCGAGCTGATTGACCAGGTCGTCAGCGTCCAAACCCAGATAATGGGCGTAGTGGCGCACAAAGCCGCGCACATAGGTCATCCCCGGCAGATCGCCATAACGGCAATCTTCAATCGATTCCAGAAAGTCGGCCTTGATCCTGAGGGCAGCGGCAATATCGGCGATCGTTTCCCGGCGACCTTTCCTTGCGTCGCGCAGAGCAAGACCCACCAGATCCGGTGTCACAACAAGCCTTGGCCGCTCAATCTGACTTTTTACGCCAGCCGCGCCCACTGAACGCACGCGAATGTCTGACAACCTGATCTTCTGCGCCATTGACTTGGCAATCCCCGACAGTGCCTGCAGTCAACCCATGGCATTGCGAATGTCATGATTGTGCTGCAATCTCCCCTATTTCCTGTGCCAGTCCTAGAGACAGGTCAAATCCGGGGCACCCCAACAAATGACTCTTTTTGGCCGCAACATATACGACACATATGAAGCTCGAAACGTTAAGAACCCCACATAATTATAACAAGAAATGCACGAAAAAGCATACGGCTCTGTAACGAAACAGGGTACCAGACTATCATAAACGATTCAAAAAACGATATCATTTATTTCAGCAAAATTTCTCAAATCCTCCCGCAGGCTGCGAACAGGCGATGTAAGCAACGGCTCGATAAAGCGTGCCAGCGCATCGACATCAAGTGAACGGATCATCATCTTGACGGGCCCGATAGCGGCCGCTGACATCGAGACTCTTCGGAATCCAATGCCCATGAGCGCCATCGCCTCCAGAGGCCGGCCCGCCATTTCACCGCAGAGCGTAAGAGGGGTGTTGTGGCGTTCACACGCCTCCACCACATGCTTGAGGAAGCTCAACACCGCCGGGGACAGGAAATCATAGCGGGTGGCGACCCGCGGATTACCCCGGTCAGCCGCGAACAGGAACTGCAACAGGTCGTTTGAGCCGACAGAGACGAAATCCACCATCGGCAGCAGAGCCTCGAATTGCCACACGAGTGAGGGCACCTCCAGCATGGTGCCCACCTGCACCTCGACGGGCACGGGCTTGCCGAACTTGATCAGCCGAGCCATTTCCTTGTCCACAAGTGCCCGCGCCCTCACGAATTCACTGACCTCGGCGATCATCGGGAACATCAGCCGGAGCGTGCGCCCCGCGCCCGCCGTCAGCAGCGCCCTGAGCTGGTGACACAGCAAGGCCGGACGATCAAGGCCGATCCGGATCGCGCGCCAGCCCAGAGCCGGGTTTTCCTCCTTCGCGGGCGCCACCATATAGGGCAACACCTTGTCGCCGCCGATGTCGAGCGTGCGGAAGATAACCGGCATGTCGCCAGCCGCATCGAGAACGGCGGAATAAAGCTCCACCTGATCGCGCAGCGACGGCAGCTTGGAGGCGATCATGAACTGAAGTTCGGTCCGAAAAAGACCAATTCCCTCAGCGCCGGATTCATGGACATGCGGCAGGTCGACCACCAGCCCGGCGTTCACATAAAGATTGGCCAGCCGGCCGTCCAAAGAAACCGCCGGCTCATGGCGGATCGCCTTGTACTGCTCCTGACGCCGCGCCCGGAAGCGCGCCTTCTCCGAATAGGCGTCGATGACGTCGCTGCTCGGGCGGAGATAGAGTTCCCCGGTATCGCCATCGACAATGATCGCATCACCAGGATCGACATGATCGAGAATGCCCTCTGCCCGCCCAACCGTGGGAATGCCAAGCGCGCGCGCCACAATCGAGACATGCGCGTTCGCCGCGCCTTCTTCCAGTACAAGGCCGCGCAGACGGTCCTTGTCATAATCAAGCAGTTCGGCCGGGCCCATGTTGCGTGCAATGATGATGGCGTCGTCAGGCAAATCCTGGCTGGCGGACGAAAGCCCGACGCCCGTCAACTGACGCAGGAGACGATTGGCCAGATCGTCAAAATCATGCAGCCGCTCGCGCAGATAGGGATCGGTCGGCCGCATCATGCGGGCACGCATATCGTTCTGCACACGCTCGACTGCGGCTTCCGCTGTAAGGCCGGTGCGCACAGCTTCCGTCATGCGATGCAGCCAGCCACGATCATTGGCGAACATGCGGTAGGTTTGCAGCACCTCGCGATGTTCGCCCGCATGTGAGAGATCAGCTGTCTCCAGCAGGTCATCGATCGAGCCGCGCAGCTCATAGACCGCCATTTCGAGACGCTTCATTTCAAGATCGGCATCCTCGGCGATCAGCGTGGTCACATGGACGCGCGGCTCATGCAGCACCGCATGACCAAGAGCGATACCCTCGGCAAAGGAAGTCCCGCCGAGCCGGTAGGGCCTCTCGCGCCGCAGATCGGGCTCTTCCAGTTCAGCCAGATCGATCAGGCCCGCAGACGCCACCACCTCGGCCAGCACCATGGCGACCGTCTGTAGCGCTTCCACCTCTTCCTCGGTATAGCTCCGCTTGGTGCGATTCTGCACGGCGAGCACGCCGACCACGCGGCCGAAGCGCAGAATCGGCACGCCCATCAGCGATTTATAAATTTCTTCGCCGGTTTCCGGCCTGTATGCGAAGGCCGGGTGTGCCTGCGCGTCCGCCAGATTGAGCGGACGGGCGTGAAGGGCGATATCGCCGATCAGACCTTCCCCCTCCTTCAGGCGCGTACGATGAACCGAGGAAGGCTTGAGGCCTTCCGTCGCAAACAGTTCAAGTTCCCGCGAGGGCCGCATCAGATAGATGGAGCACACTTCAGCCACCATATTGGAGGCGATGAGAACGGTGATTTTGTCGAGGCGTTTTGCGCTCTCCGGCTCCGCCATGACCTCGCGCAACCTTCGAAGCAGAACGCGGGGACCACCAACGGAGCCCGCCATCAATCTGCATCCTTCCCGATGGAGCGCGCACGACAGGGCGGCCGCGGAGCGCGGTCGTCAGTCAGGCGGCTGAAGAAGGTCAGGCGGCGCATCTCGATCCTATTCGGCATCCATGCCATAGGCCGTGTGCAGGGCGCGCACGGCGAGTTCGGAATATTCCGCAGCAATCAGCACGCTCACCTTGATTTCGGAAGTCGTGATTGCCTGAATATTGATGCCTTTTTCGGCCAGCGTCTCGAACATGGTCGCCGCCACACCGCAATGGCTGCGCATACCAATACCAATAACGGACACCTTCACCACGTTAAGGTCGGTGCCCATATCCTCATAGCCGATCTCATCCTTGGCCTTGCGGATAACGTCCTCGGCGCGGGCAAGTTCCGCCTGCGGCACGGTAAAAGTCATATGAGTATATTTGCCATCGTCGGAGACGTTCTGGATGATCATATCCACATTGATGGAACTGTTCGCCAATGGTCCGAATATCCGGGCCGCGATGCCGGGCCGGTCCGCCACATTCAGAAGCGTGACTTTCGCCTCATCCCTGGAATAGGCGATGCCGCTCACAACCTGCTGTTCCACGATCTCTTCCTCGTCACAAACCAGAGTACCCGGTATTTCTCCCGCCAGAATATGAGGCGCATCCGGCGCATCGAAGCTTGAGCGCACCTGAAGCCTCACCCGATGCACCATAGCCAGCTCAACGGACCGGGTTTGCAGCACCTTGGCCCCCTGAGAGGCCATTTCCAGCATCTCCTCATAGCTTATCTTGTCAAGCTTGCGCGCCTTGGCGACGATCCGGGGATCTGTCGTATAAACGCCATCAACATCGGTATAAATATCACAGCGGTCCGCCTGAATGGCCGCCGCAATGGCCACCGCGCTGGTGTCGGAGCCGCCCCGGCCAAGCGTCGTAATGCGCTGATCGGGACCGAGCCCCTGAAAGCCGGCAATCACGGCGACCTGGCCCTCTTCGAGCCGTTCGATCAGCCCGGCGCCATCGATTTCCTGGATCCGCGCGGCCCCATGAGCGCCATCCGTCAGAATCGGGATCTGCCAGCCAAGCCATGAGCGCGCGGACACGCCCATTTCCTGCAAGGCAATCGCCAAAAGACCGACCGTCACCTGCTCGCCGGTGGCGACGATCGTGTCATACTCGCGCGCATCGTGCAGTTTCGCG
This sequence comes from Hyphomicrobiales bacterium, assembly GCA_015655095.1. Classification (GTDB taxonomy): domain Bacteria; phylum Pseudomonadota; class Alphaproteobacteria; order Parvibaculales; family Parvibaculaceae; genus JAATFR01. The sequence goes on from JAATFR010000136.1 coordinate 4,873, forward strand.
GTTTCCCGGGTCCAGGCCACAAGCTGGTTCGTCGTGCCCGACATCGCCGACACGACCACCGCCACCTGATGGCCCGCATCGACTTCCCGTTTCACATGGCGGGCCACATTGCGAATCCGCTCAATATCGGCCACCGACGTGCCGCCAAACTTCATGACCAGTCTGGCCATAGTGCCTTAACCCCTTGAACCGCACGCCGGAGGGCCCCTGCGCTGGACCTGCTCACCAAAGACGCCTTATACATTGCCGGGAGAAAGAATTCGCAAAGGCGCGCAGGCTGGCTTTCTTCAAGCCCCGTCTCCCTGACCGGCCGCTTGCGCCAAAATGCGCGACATACATACTCACCTGCCGCGCCATCCGCAACCGGGGCAGCGCGTCCCGACGTCAGCCCAGCGCGGCAGCCGGAGTTCGGACCATGACCACGAAAACGCTCGCATCCGGAATCAACACCGTCGATCCGACCGAAATCGCCCGATTCTCGGCCATGGCGGCCGAATGGTGGGACCCGGCGGGGAAATTCCGCCCCCTCCACAAGTTCAACCCGACCCGGCTCGCCTATATCCGCGAACAGGTGGTGCGCCATTTTGCCCTTGACCCCATGGCCCGCCGTCCTCTTGAGAGGCTGAAAATTCTCGATATCGGCTGCGGCGGCGGCCTGCTCTGCGAGCCCATGGCCCGCATGGGCGCCCACGTCGTCGGGGCGGACGCGGGCGAACTCAATATCGCAACCGCCCGGGTCCATGCCGGGGAGCAGGGCCTCGCCATCGACTATCGCTGCACCACGGCCGAAGCGCTGGCGGAGGCTGGTGAGCGATTCGACATCATCCTCAATATGGAAGTGATCGAGCATGTGGCCGACCGCGCGGGCTTCATCAACGCCTGCGCCAGCATGGTCAAGCC
>JAATFR010000322.1 GCA_015655095.1 Hyphomicrobiales bacterium
CCCCTGCGCCACGACCTCTTCGCCGCGGAAAACCCGGAAGCCGGGTTTTCCGTCTTCCACAGCCCCTATGATCCCGATCCTGCGCACAGCATCGCGCAAGGCCGCATCACAGCCATGGACGGCAAGCAGGAAGCGGACTTCGACATTATCGACGAGTTCATCGCCCGTCATCATCTCGACCCCTCGGTGGTGGATGAAGCCATGTCGCTGGACAGCGGAACGGTCGCGCGGATGCTGGTCGACATCAATGTGCCGAGACAGGAGCTGGAACGCCTCGCGCGCGGCATGACGCCCGCCAAGCTTGCCGATGTGGTGGGCAAGCTGAACGCGCTGGAAATCTCCTTCGCCTACACCAAGATGCGTCAGCGCAAGACGCCCGCCAATCAGGCCCACGTCACCAACGCGAAGGACGATCCTCTGCAACTGGCGGCCGACAGTGCGACCGCGGTCGCACTCGGCTTTGCGGAAATCGAGACGACCATGCGGGTCGCCTCCAATGCCTGGGCAAATGCGCTCGCCTGCACGGTGGGCGCATCCGTGGGGCAGGGCGGCGCGCTCTTCCAGTGCTCCATCGAAGAGGCCGAGGAACTCCAGATCGGCCTTGCCGGTCTTGCCACCTATGCGGAAACCGTTTCTGTTTATGGTACCGAGCGCGCCTTCATCGATGGCGACGACACGCCCTGGTCCAAGGCGTTTCTGACCGCCGCCTATGCGTCGCGAGGCATCAAGGCCCGATGCACGTCGGGCGCGGCATCGGAACTGCTGATGGGCTTTCATGAATCGAAATCGCTCCTTTATCTGGAGGCGCGCTGCCTGTGTCTGCAACGGGCTATGGGCGTGCAGGGCACGCAGAACGGCGGCATCGACGGCGCACCGCTGACCGCTTCCATGGCGGGGGGCTTGCGCGAACTGATGGCAGAGAATCTGATCGCCGTCTGGCTCGGCCTTGAATGCGCCTCCGGCAATGACACGCGCGTCAGCGAATCCGAGATCCGCGTCGGCGCCAAGATCACGCCTTACCTTCTGGCGGGTTCCGACCTCATCTGCTCCGGGTTCGGATCGATCAAGAAATACGACAATTCTTTCAATCCCTCCCTCTTCAATGGCGAGGAAATTGAGGATTACCTCGTCCTGCAGCGCGATTTTGAAGTGGATGGCGGGCTGACGCCGGTAGATGAGGATCATGTTCTCTCGCTGCGCATGCGCGCCACGGAGGCTCTTTCGGCGGTCCTGGACGAGCTGGATCTCGCCCATGTCGGACATGAGCGCATCATTTCCGTCGTCTTCGCCTCAGGCTCGCAGGAAACAGACAGCTTCACGCCGGGCGAGGTCACGCCCATCAGCGAAGCCATCAAGGCCCGGGGCCTGACCGCGCTCGACGTTATCCGCGCCCTTGCCGTCAGGGGTTATCGCGCCGAGGCGGAAAATCTTCTGTTCATGCTGAAGCAGCGGATTTCCGGGGATTACCTGCAAACCTCCGCCATGATCCGCGATGGCCGGGTGATCAGCGCGATCAACGACCCCAACGACTATGCGGGCCCAGCCACCGGCTATCACATGGATGCGGCTCGCTGGCGCAAGGTGCAGGGCATCCGCGATATTCTGACCCGCGATGGTGTGCTGGCGACGCAGGATATGGCGGCGCGCGCAGCCCCGTGGCTTTTGCCGAAGGGCGATGCCGTGACAGGCTCCGACCTTCATGAAGTGGTGATCGGCCTCAGCCCCGCCTTCGGCGAGCGCATGCACCGCACGCTGGCCGGGCACAGGCTTGAAGATGTCGTCGCTGCTCTCGTCGCGGGGATCGAGGAGGGCGGCGGCAAGGCCCGGCTGGTCCGCATCCGGCACACCGCCGACACGTCCTTCCTGGGCCTGAGCGCCGCCGGGCTTTCAGGCTCCGGTTTCGGCATCGGCATTCAGGCCAAGGGAACCACCGTCCTGCATCAGGCCGGGCGAATGCCCCACATGAACCTTGAGCTTTTCTCGAACGCCCCACTGGCAGGCCTCGACCATTATCGCGCGCTGGGCCGCAATGCCGCCCGCCACA
>JAATFR010000131.1 GCA_015655095.1 Hyphomicrobiales bacterium
CCATGGGCGTCGAAGATGGCGCAGGAAAAATCCAGCCGCTCCTTGATGTTGACGGAAAAGGCGGTCTTTTCCAGCGTCACGCCCATCTGCTCGGCAATGGACATGAAGAGATTGTTGAATATCTCCAGCAATACCGGATCGGCCTTCGTGCCGATGGCGTGCGCCCGCTGCTTTTCCGCCAGCCGCTCCAGCACGATGTGATCGAGCGCGGTCACCTCAGCGCGCCAGCCCTCCTCCACCACGATGGTCTGGTGCGGCTCGATGATGATGGCCGGGCCCGGCACGATATGGCCGGGGCGGAGCTTCTCGCGCCTTAGCACGGGCGCGCTGTGGCCTGTGCCCTCGCTGAACAGCCGGACAATGGTGTCGGGCTCAGGCGGCGGCAGTTCACCGGATACCTCGAGGAGCGTCTCCCCGACGCGGGCATCCTCGCCGATGGCCTCGACCGAGAGGGCCTCGACCACCATGGGCCGGGCCTCCGCGATGAAGCCGAAACGCTGGCGATGAGCCTGCTCGAATGCCGCCCGGACCTCATCAAGGCCGCCATGAGCGACGGCCAGCGCAGTGTCCGTGCCCGCATAGCGGATATGGAGGCGGATTTCGTGGCTGATCCTGCCGGGTGCGATCCCCTGGGCCAGAAGCTCCGCCCCCGTCTCCTGCTTCAGGGCGTCGATGGTGCCGGCAAGCCCGGCCAGGCTCGCCCCCTCAAGGGCCGCCTCGACGGCGCGCTCGCGGGCCGCGCGCACCTGAGCAAGCCCCATGCCATAGGCCGAGAGCACGCCGGAAAGCGGATGCAGGAAGACCTTGCGCATGCCGAGCGCGTCGGCGACCAGACAGGCGTGCTGCCCGCCCGCGCCGCCGAACGAGACCAGCGCATAGCGGCTGACGTCATAACCGCGCTGGACCGAAATTTTCTTGATCGCCTGCGCCATGTTCTCGACCGCGATGCGCAGATAACCATCGGCGACCTCCTCGGACGAACGGCCTATCCCGGCGGCAAGCTGCGCAAACCCCTCATGAACCGGCGCGGGATCAAGCGGCTCGTCGCCCCCCGGCCCGAACACGGCGGGGAAAAATCCGGGGATAAGCTTGCCCACCATCAGGTTGGCGTCGGTCACGGTCAAGGGCCCGCCGCGCCGGTAGCAGGCGGGTCCGGGATCGGCCCCCGCCGATTGCGGCCCGACGCGCATCCGCGCGCCATCCCAGTGCAGGATGGAGCCTCCGCCCGCCGCCACGGTGTGGATCAGCATCATGGGCGCGCGCACCCTGACCCCCGCCACCTCGGCGTCCAGCGTGCGCTCAAGCTCACCGTCATAATGGCAGACGTCGGTGGAGGTGCCGCCCATGTCAAAGCCGATGATGCGCCCGAAACCCGCCAACCGCGCCGTCTCGACCGCCCCGACCACGCCGCCTGCCGGACCCGACAGGATCGCGTCCTTGCCCTGGAACAGGCGGGCATCGGTGAGGCCGCCCGACGACTGCATGAAATAAAGCCGGGGCGCGGCCCCTTCCGCCGCGCCTCCGCCGGATTCGCCAAGCGCCCCCGCCACCCGGTCCACATAGCGGCGCAGGATCGGGGAGAGGTAGGCATCGACCACCGTGGTGTCGCCACGCGCCACGAATTTCATCAGCGGGCTGGCGCCATGGCTGGTGGAAATCTGGCTGAAGCCTATTTCCGCCGCGATGCGCGCAGCGGCGGCTTCATGCGCGGGATAGCGATAGCCGTGCATGAAAAGGATGGCGACGGCACGGATGCCCTCGCCATGGGCCTGCGCCAGCAGATGACGCGTCAGAGCCTCATCCAGCGGCTGAAGAACCTCTCCCTCCGCCGTGACGCGCTCGGGCACCTCGACGGCGCGCGCATAGAGGAGCGCCGGCTTTTCCAGTTTGAGGCGGAACAGGTGCGGGCGGTTCTGGTAGCCAATGGCGAGCGCGTCGGCGAACCCCGCCGATGTCAGCAACAGGACCGGCGCGCCTTCCCGCTCCAGCAGGGCGTTGGTCGCGACCGTGGTGCCCATCTTGACCGCGCCGATGCGCCTGCCGGGCAGGGCTGCGCTGGATGCAACGCCCAACAGATCGCGGATGCCCTGAAGCGCGGCATCTTCATAGCGGCCCGGATTCTGCGACAGGAGCTTGTGGGTATGGAGTTGCCCGTCAGGGTCACGGGCCACGATGTCCGTGAAGGTGCCTCCCCGGTCGATCCAGAAATCCCACTGCTCGCCTGTGTTTTTACTCATATCCGGACCGTGCCATATCGCCACCGTGCACGAAAGTGGCACAAATTCGCAGGGCGCTCTGCCTTTTTTCGCGGTGCACAAGACCGGGGAAACCGCTAAACTTACCTCATGTCGATCTGGGGCAAGATAGCCGGCGCCGGGGTGGGCCTTGCCGTAGGCGGTCCACTAGGCGCCCTGATCGGGGCGGTCGCAGGCCACCTCGTGGTGGACCGCGCGCTTCAGGACAATGAATTCATCTTCACCATGGCGCTCATCGCGCTCTCCGCCAAGATGGCCAAGGCCGATGGCGAGGTGACGATGGAAGAAGTCGAGGCCTTCGAGCGCGTCATGCGCATCCCGCCCGCGGAAGCGCGCAATGTGCAGCGGGTCTACACCATCGCCCAGCAGGATGTGGCGGGCTACGAGATTTACGCCAAACAGGTCGCCCGGATCTACCGTGACCGGCCCGCGATCCTTGAAGACGTGCTCGACGCCCTGTTCTATATCGCCGCCGCCGACGGCAAGGTGACGCCCAAGGAAATCACCTATCTGGAAACGGTGGCCGATATTTTCGGCTTCACCGAGCTTGAGTTCTCGCGCCTCAAGGCCAGCCATCTGGGGCCGGATAAGGAATGTCCCTATCTCATTCTGGGCGTGACGCCCGAGATCACCGACCAGGATCTGCGCAAGGCCTATTTGCGGCTGGTGCGGGAAAACCATCCCGACCAGATGCTCTCGCGCGGCGTACCCAAAGAACTGGTCGATATCGCCAACGCCAAGCTTTCCGCGATCAATGTGGCCTATGACCGGATCAGGCTGGAGCGCGGGCTGGTCCAGGACCTCGCAACCGCTCCCTGACCGGAGCGAATGCCTCTCAAATGTCTCTGGCGGGGCGTTGCGGGTTAGGCTAACAGTGGCCCGCGCAGAGGGCAGGATCGCCCGCCTGCCGTCCACAAGGCCCCTTTTCCATGACCCCGCCCCACTTCGCCTTCATGATGCTGATCAACCTCGTCTGGGGCTTTGCGCTGGTGGCGGCGAAGGTCAGTCTGGGCCATTTTCCGCCACTGATGTTCACGGCGATACGCTTCAGCCTGATCCTGATTGTTCTGTTTCAATTCCTGAAGTTGCACAAGGGGCGGATGCGGCAGGTCGCCACAATTGCGATCTGTGCGGGCCCGCTCGGTTTCGGCTTCTTCTTTGCCGGCCTTGCGGTTTCAAACGCCTCGGTCGTCGCCATCATCAGCCAGCTCGGCGTGCCCTTCGCCACCATCATGTCGATTATATTTCTGGGGGAAGTCGTCTTCTGGAAACGCTGGGTCGGCATATTGCTGGCCTTTGGCGGCGTGATGGTGATCAGCTTCGACCCCGGCGTATTCACCTATGTGGTAGGCATATTGCTGATCCTCGGCTCCGCGCTGGTCGGCTCGGTCAGCACCATCTTCCAGCGCCAGATCCGCAATGTCGGCGTGTTTGAAATGCAGGCCTGGATCGCGCTTGCCGCCGCCCCGATCATGATCGCCACCTCGCTGATCTTCGAGCATGACCAGTGGAGCCTGATCAAAACCGCCTCGGCGCTGCAATGGTCGGGCGTGGCTTATACGGCCTTCGCCTCCAGCCTTGTCGGCCACGCGGGCATCTATTATCTGCTGCAACGCTATGAAGTAACGCAGACGGCGCCGCTGACATTGCTCTCCCCGATTTTCACCGTCATCTTCGCAGTGACCCTGCTTGGCGAGCCGCTGACGCCGCGAATGCTGATCGGCGGCGCGATCGCGCTCACCGGCGTGCTCATCGTCTCGCTGCGCCAGAAACAGATTGTCGATACCGGACCCTGATCTCATGAGCCTTCTGCCGATCATCGAGCTTTCCTCGCCCAATGTGGACGCGCGCCCCGCCGCGACGCCCATCGACATGCTTGTGCTGCATTACACCGGCATGGAAAGCAGCAAGGCTGCGCTCGACCGGCTGCTCGACTCGCAGGCGAAGGTCAGCGCCCACTACATGGTGGAGGAGACCGGCGCGATCTTCCGGCTGGTGCCGGAACAGGCGCGCGCCTGGCACGCGGGCGTTTCAGGCTGGAAGGGCCGGGACAATCTGAACGGGCGCTCCATCGGCATCGAGATCGTGAACGGCGGCCATGATTTCGGCTGCCCGGCCTATCCCGCCGTCCAGATGGAGGCGGTGGCGGCGCTCGCGCGCGAGATCATGGCCCGGCACCCGATCCGGACGGACAATGTGGTGGCCCACTCCGACATCGCCCCCACCCGCAAGCAGGATCCGGGCGAATGGTTCGACTGGCGCCTTCTCCATGCGCGCGGCGTTGGCCTGTGGGTCGAACCTGAACCGATCCTTGAAGACGGCCCGTCGCTCAGCCTCCACGACCGCGGCGACCCGGTGGCGGAACTGCAATTCGCGCTGGCAAGCTATGGCTATGGCCTTGAGGTGCTCGGCCGCTTCGATGAGCAGACCCGGGCCGTGGTCGCGGCCTTCCAGCGCCATTTCCG
>JAATFR010000298.1 GCA_015655095.1 Hyphomicrobiales bacterium
CCCGGCGGCGGTTCGGTCGAAACCTATGATTTCTGCATCGACAACACCTACTCCTATTCCTACCTGTCCTTTTCCGGCTACATCCGGGCAAAGGCACTGTTGCAGGGCTATTGGGACCGGGTCGCCGAGCGCAACACGCCTGATGAAAGCCCTTACCGGGCGGGCTTCGCACAGACCATCTGCGTGGCGGAAACCGACGAGGAAGCGGAACGTCTCTATTCGGAACATGTCAGCTATTTCTACAACCGCTGCCTCCATGTCTACCCGGGCTTCGCGGACGCGCCCGGCTACCGCACCATCAAGACCATCCAGTCCGGCGCTCTGTCGCAATACGCTCCGCCGAAGGGCGGCTATGGGACATTGAGCTGGAAAGATCTGGTCGAACAGGGTCACATTATCGCCGGAAGCCCCGAAACCGTGCGCCAGCGCATGGAGGAACTGATCAAGGGCCTCAATGTCGGCAATATCTTCTGCCTGCTACATGTCGGCAACATGACGAAGGAGAAGTGCATGTATTCAACCAAGCTCTTCGCCGAGAAAGTCATGCCGAAACTCCGCAACATGTTCCCCGACTATGCCGATGACGACCGCTTCTGGTGCAAGCCGCTCTCCCATCGCGTCACGCCGGGCGACCTGCCCGCCGAGCGCGATCTGGCGGGCCTGATGGCTGGAAAGGACTGAGCCCATGACGATCCTTCTCAAGACCATTAAAACCCATCATGTGCCCGTCCAGTATTATGAAGGCGGCGAAGGCCAGCCCCTCGTCTTCCTGCACAGCGCTGGCGGCATCACGGGCGATGATCCTTTCCTGCAGAAACTTGCGGAAAAATATCATGTCTACGCCCCGCTTCTGCCGGGCTATGGCGACAGCGAGGAGTGCGCCGACCTCCGCGATATGCTGGACATCACGCTTCACACCGCCGATGTCATCGACGCGCTGGGGCTGAAGGACCCGATTCTCGCCGGTCATTCCATGGGTGGCATGATCGCAGCCGAGCTTGCCGCCATCGCCCCCCATGATGTGAGCCGTCTGGCGCTCATCTGCCCGTCGGGACTCTGGCTCGATGACCATCCGATGCCGGATCTTTTCTCGCTCATGCCCTACGAAATGCCGCAATACCTGTTCCATGACGTGGAAGCGGGCACAGCGCTGATGACGGCGGGCGTCGCCATAGACGACAGCGAATGGCTGAAGGCTTATCTGATACGCAACGCAAGGCAGATGGGTATGGCGGGCAAGATTCTGTTTCCGATTCCAGACCGGGGTCTTTCCCAGCGGCTTTACCGCATCAAGGCGAAAACCGTGCTCGTCTGGGGCGACAGCGACCGCCTCACCGTACCCGCCTATGCCCACGCCTTCAAGAAGGCGATCACCGGCGCGGAACTCGTCTCCATCGCCGAGGCGGGCCATTACGTCACCCTTGAAAAAGGCGATCAGGTCGTCGCCGCCATCGGGCGGCTCGGCTGAACCCATTAAAAACAAGAAACGCAAATCAGACTGGAAGGGCCGCGCAAGCGGCCCTTTTCATGCCCGGCCTCGGCTTACCTAGTAGCCGACCGTGAAGCGCTGGCGGATATGGGTGGGCTTTTCAAGCTCATCGACAATGGCGACAGCGAGATCCTCCACCGAGATGCGGCTTTCCCCCTTCGCGTCGAAGAGCGGCGCATCAGCCCCAAGGCGGAACTGGCCGGTGCGCGCGCCCGGCTCCAGCATCAGCGAAGGCGAGACGAAGCTCCAGTCAAGCGTCGTTTCGTCTTTGAGGAGCGTCAGCGCATCGCGCGCGCCCCGGGCGCCCTCCCGCCAGCCCTCGGGAAATTCCGGCGTATCGACAAGCTGCACCCCCGGCTTTATCTCAAGGCTGCCTGCGCCGCCGACCACCAGCAGGCGCTTCACGCCGGAGCGCCGGACGCCCTCATAAATGGCCTTCGTCGCGGCCACGAAGCGGTTGTAGACATCCGACCCGTCCTGCATGGAGCTATAGGCGCTGACGACTGCATCGTGCCCCGCGACCAGACGCGAAACCGCCGCCGGGTCGGTCACATCGCCATTGATGGCAACAAGATTTTTATGGGCGGCCAGCTTGCCCGTATGCCGCGCAATGGCGGTGACGCTGTGGCCACGAGCGAGCGCCTCGGCCAGAACCTTTGAGCCGACGAATCCCGTGGCGCCGATCAATGCGATTTTCATGACATCTCCTGCTGGTTCGCGTTCCCTTATCAAAGGGATTGAAAGCTATTAAGTTACTGATGGTAACTACATGGCGGAGCCGGGCGCGCATTTAAAGAAGGCACGCGGACCTCACCAGGTTACCATGAGAGAACTGCCGCACCGGGGAAACCGATGAAGAACGCCGCGTCTTTAGTTACAAAATCCGTGGATGAAAACTTTGAGCCGCTGGCTCCTTGGGAGGGGAAATGCCCGGTGCGCGACGTGCTCGACCGGCTGGGCGACGCCTGGAGCGTGCTCGTGGTGCTGCGCCTCGCCGGGGAACCCCGTCGCTTCAACGCCCTGCGCCGCGAGATCGAGGGCATTTCGCAGCGGATGTTGACGGTGACCCTGCGCCATCTGGAGCGCGACGGCCTCGTGACCCGCACCGTGTTCCCGACCAATCCGCCTCAGGTCGAATATGGCCTGAGTGAGCTTGGGCTCACCCTTGCCCCTCCACTTAACGCGCTGACCCGCTGGGCCTTTACCCATCAGCCGGAAATCAACCGCGCCCGCATCAGCTTTGACGCCCGCAGCTAGGCCGCCTCGGGCCTTGGCGCAAGGCTATGGGCGGTGAAGGCGAGGATGGCGGCCAGCATGATCACCAGTGTCATGGGCAACGCGCTGACACTGCCGAGCGCGCCGACAAGGCTGCTGGAACAGGCCGCGAAGGCAAAGGGAAGCACGCCCGACAAGGCGGCTGCAGGCCCGACATAGGACCCCGCCGTCGCCATGGCGGCGGCAGTGGCGTTGGCCCCGACAAAGCCGATGGTCGAGAGAAAGAGGAAAAGCGGCAGCGCCACGCCCCACATGCCGCCCCATCCGGTCGCCGCCATCACCACCAGCAACAGCGCCGCCGCCAGACTTGCCCGGATCGAAATGCGCAGGATGGCGCGCGAGCGGTACGTGCGCAGCAGGAAACCATTGATCTGGGACGCCGCGATGAGTCCTGCCGCATTGGTACTGAACAGCACGGCGAAACCGATCGGAGACAAGCCGTAATGCTCGATGAAGACGAAGGGCGCGCCGGTGATATAGGCAAAGAGCCCGGCGGACAGAAAGGCCGAACTTGAGGCATAGGCCATGAAACCCCGGCTGCGCAACAGCGACAGATAGGCTTCAAAAACATACCAGAGAGTATCGCCGATCCCCCCCTTCGTGCGCTTCGCGCGCGGCAATGTCTCGCCCAGCCACAAGGTGACCATGGCAAAACAGAGCGTGCCGAACCCCGCCAGCATCCAGAACAGGGAGCGCCAGCTTGTGGCTTCGAGTATGGCGGTGCCGGTGACCGGCGCGAGAATGGGCGCGACGCCCATGACAAGCATCAGCA
>JAATFR010000422.1 GCA_015655095.1 Hyphomicrobiales bacterium
AGAAGGACCAGATTTCCGTCCGGCTCGCGCCGCTGACCCGTAGTCGAAAAGCTTTCCGCGGCCTCCTCCAGACGAACCGGGAGCGTGCAGCCGATAATCGGCTGGATGCCGGCATCCGCCATGGTCTCGGAGAACTCGAGCGCGCCGAACATGTTGCAGCTGTCGGTGATCGCCAGCGCGGGCATGGCATCCGCCCGGCAAAGATCTGGCAGCGCCTTTATCTTGATCGCGCCTTCCAGCAGCGAATAGGCGGAATGAAGCCTTAGATGGACAAACCGTGGCGCGCTCATCCTGCTTCACACTCCCTTTTGCCGGAACATAGGCAGTTTCGCGCGCGCGGACCGCACTGTCACGCGGTGAGGAGACTTATCCCCATGTTTCAGCCTGCAATGCCGCCCATGATGCTGGCCCACATGCTCGCCACGCCCAGGAAACCGCTCAGCGCCAGCAGCGCCGCGCTGTCGCGCACCCACTCTCCGGCACGGAGCTGGTGACTTTTCTGCGCCTTGACCTTGATGATCTGACTCTTGCTCATGGCTTTTCTCCACTAAAGTTCATGAAATGTTCTGTTTTTGAATGTTCCTTATTTGTTCTCGTTTCGTCAAGGGAAATTTTCAGAAAAAAGCCCCCGGCAATGTTCTTGCCGGAGGCGATTCGTCATATGGAATGGGCTGCCTAGAGCTTTCCCTCCGCCAGCTTACCCTGCCAGTCCTTCTCCTGTTGCGTCAGAGGCTGTTCAAGGACGCGCTCGGGAATTTCCCAGATGATCACCTTGGGCGGGGTCTGGAGGAAGGCCGGGTTGGCGAAATAGGCAACTGCCGAGCCCGAGAAGTCGCCCCCGTCCCGGGCCATATTGGCGACGGGAGAGGAGAGCGCAGCCGAGATATAATCCACGAAGTTTGAATTGTTGGAATAGGACGTGCCGATATCGATGACGCCTGGCAACCGGGTGTCGCCGAAGAGGTCTGTGCCGCCGCCGCCTGCTTCAGGCGCTTCAAGGGTCTGGAGCGCCACCATGTCCCCTTTGGGCCGGTAGGAAACTGCGACATCTGAAAGTCCGGCAAGCCGGATCAGATCGCCCACACGCTCCTGAAAAGCCCCCATGCCGATCTTCCAGGGCGCACCCGGCGTTGGAGCAAGGCCCTCGTCTCGCAGTTGAGCGGCAATCGTCTCAGCCGCCACCCTGGCACCTCGCTGGTTCCAGTGCGTGTCCGTGCGGTAATAACGTTCTCCATCGAGAAGGGAGAGCGCATCCAGTAAATTGACCGTGGATATTTTCTGAGCGCGCAGGGCCGTCACAAAATCGCCCAGACGGTTCTCAAACCGGGCAGGACGATCGACGCCGCAGAGATGTTCACCCGAAACCCGGCTTTTATCAGGCACAACGGCAACGACAAGGCTCACGCCTTTCTCCTTGAGCGCCTGCTCAACCTGCCCGACCATTTTGGCGCGGGTCAGCAGATGATCTTCTGCATCGGGATAAACCACGAGTTCATCCGCCAGAAACAGCCAGTTATCGCAGCCGGGCCTGACCCGCGTTCCCAGATCATGGAACAGCAGATAGGACGAAACCCTGTCGGCGGTGACGAGATAATGGCCACCGGGCAGATTGTCCTTCAGCGTCGCCGCGAGCGCGGCTGTGGTTTCGCCCCTTTCAAGCTTGCTCCAGCTTACATCGTTCCACCAGTCGGCTCCCTTGTCGGAAAGGAGCGTCATGGCGCTGGTGACAAGTCCGGCGGCCAGAACGGCGATCAGCACGAGACCGGGAAGAAAGAAGAGTTTTGTTGAATTACGGTGCATCGTCCCTCCTCCCTAAAACTGAAAATAGAGGAAGGGAACGGTTTCCCGCCCCTTCAGCACAGCCAGCGAATAGAGAAACAGCAGCACGGGCCAGAGCATGTTCCACCAGCCGGGCGGCACCTGAAGCCGTTGCGGCAGCCGCTCCGCCAGAGCTGGATACCAGACGCAGATGAGCCCCGCGATCAGGAAGAAACTCTCGGTCGGGCGCAGTGCGACGCGAAGCTGGTCTCCCAGCGGCACGCCGTGAAGACCGATCTGGCCTGAAAGCATGGCAATCGCGGTGCCCCAGTCATTGGCGCGAAACAATGTCCAGGCCAGCATGACGACCAGCATGGTCAGGGGATAGGAGATGAAGCCTGGCAGGCTGCGCCCGCTGCGGGTCCACCAGCGATCAACGGCTAGAGAGATGCCATGGATCATCCCCCAGACCATGAAGGTCCAGCTTGCGCCGTGCCACAGGCCGCCGATGGCCATGGTTGCGATCAGGTTGAAATAGGTTCGCACCACGCCCTGCCGGTTGCCGCCCAGCGGGATATAGAGGTAATCGCGCAGCCATGTGGACAGGCTGATATGCCAGCGCCGCCAGAAATCCTGAATGCTGACCGAGAGGTAGGGATTGTTGAAGTTCTCGTGGATATTAAAGCCGAGCATCAGCCCGATGCCGATGGCCATGGCGCTATAACCCGCAAAATCGAAATAGAGCTGCAGCGTATAGGCCAGACAGCCAAGCCATGCGTCCGCAAGACTTGGATGGGGGAGCTTGAAGGCGACCTCGACCAGCGGGGATAGCGAATCCGCGATCAGCACCTTCATGGCGAAACCGATCATGAAGCGCCGGCCGCCCAGCACCATCCCGTCCACGGTCAGGCTGCGTTCGGTGATGGCCTTGTCGACCCAGCTATAGCGCACGATGGGACCGGCAATGAGCTGGCCGAACATGGCGATATAGGCGCCGAAGGCGACAAAGCTCGGCTGGGCCTGCACCACGCCCCGGCGCACGTCGATGAGATAGGACATGGAGTGCATGACGAAGAAGGAAAGTCCGATGGGCAGGATGATGTCATCCCAGATCAACGGCTGCGTGTGCGCCATCTCAAGGCCGCTGTTCAGCGTGCTGACCAGCAGATTGGCGTATTTGAACCAGGCGAGACAGCCGATATTGAGGATGATGCTCCAGGTGAGCTGCCGGTTCGCCTTTTTCAGATCGCCTCGCGCCATCGAATGGGCAATGAAAAGACCAAACGCCCAGGCAAGAATGGTCACCGCCACCAATAGCGTCAGGAAGATCGGCTTCCACCACGCATAGAAGACCCAGCTTGCGGCGAGCAACGTCAGGTTGCGCCATGGCTTGGGCGTAAGCGCATAGGCAATAAAGAAGACTGGCAGGAAGAGCGCCAGGAACTCGACGGATACGAAAACCATGTTCTGGCGCAAACGCCCCCTATTGAACGGCCAAGGTCAGGCAATTGCTTGAGGCTCGCCTGGTCCTCCTCCCCCACGGCCTTATTTTTTAAAGGTCGAGGTCGCATCCTTTACGGAGAAGAGATGATGACCGTTCACGCCCGTTGCGACGAGAAAAATGCTGTAACGCCCCCCGGCGGCGAGTTGCCCCAGATCAACCGCATTGCCGGCAGGCGTCGCACCGCACAGCGCGGCAACCCCGATAGCGATGGGGTTCACTTCACGGCGTGCGAAAGCGCCCCGAGCCTGGCCGGTGAAAACCGGCGTATTGTTCGCGCCAGCCACAAGCCCGGCTAATGGGCAGGCGACATCCACATTGTAGAAAGCCAGCGAAGATTTGAGCGCGTTGAAATCCGAGGGCTGTTCCTTGAGAACGCTGACGATGGGCTTTGCCGCCGTGCCGGCTGTCACCACCACTGTCGCGAATTCGCCGGAAGCGACCGTCACTGTCACATTTTTCGTGCCGCCCGCCGATGTTACCGTCGCAGTCAGCGCCTTGCCGGCCTTGACCGGCTGAAATCTGGTGGCGCGCGCATCATCCCCAGCCGGAAGATCGAGCTTTGCCCCGGCCTGCCCCACGATGGTCACCGTGGAGTCGGTAGCATTGACGAAGCGCACATAGGACGAGTCCTGGGACGGGCCCGTATCGTAAAGAGCATCGTCTGCGTACGCACCCACGGGCAGTGCCGCCATTCCGGCAAGCACAAGAGCCGCAGACCGCAAAACTTTAAAAAACATGGCTGATAACTTCCCGATATTATTCACTGTTGTCCGGTTAGGGCCTTAACAGGCGGCAGAACATCGATCACCTTCGTAATGTCCGCGCCCCAGTTCTTGTAGCCAGCCGAATTATAATGCTGGCCATCGATCGTACCCCACTCACCGGGCTTTGAGAAAACGAGAGAGTTAATGTAATAGCAAGGTGCCGTGATGGTGGCGAGATAGTCCGAAGCCTCCTTCACCCGCGCGAAGGTCTTGCCAAAGGAGCCACCTTCCGTGCCCCAGCCAGGGCCGACCCAGGCACAGGCCGTGCTGCTCGACTTTACTTCATCCGTCAATGCGGAAACCTGATCCCAGATCCATGCCTTGGCCAGTTGCGGCGAGGTATAGCCCGCCATCGTGTCGCCCAGAACAATCACCACAAGATTGGGTTTATAGGTGGAAATAAGCTGTGAGAGGGCGTGGGTGGAAGCGCTGGAAGAGCGATCTGTCTTGACCGCGCCGCCCTTGATCCGGCTCGCGCTGCCGCAAGGAGCCTCACCTTCAGACGCCCATTCCCCTGCGTTTGCTCCGCAGGCTCCAAATGAATATACGATGGCGCCCTGCTTCATAAGATTATCGTGCAGCGTGGTGATCAGATAACCGGGTGTTGTCATATGACTGTCGCCGATCATCAGGATGACCATGCCGGCCAGAAGCGCTTTCATAGGTTTCTACCTTGAGTTACAAACTTGCGTGAGATATTATTACAAATTGATATAAATGTTCAAGCTTTGCCTTGCTTCAGATAAGCACACGCTATAGGTGTGAAGAGGTTAGCAAAACGAACCGGTTGTCGAGCCTGATCTGTGGGATAAGCAATATTTGTTATCCCCGGTCAGGTGGTGGTCGGATAATCTTCTCGGTGGAGATTGGCAAATTTCAGGTCCTGGCTGCTGCAATGGCAAATGACGGCGGGAAGAAGAGTCTATCTGGCTCGATGCGCAGGCCAGCCGGACTGGCTGATGTAAGCCTTCGTGACAGCATGTCTCAGTATACGGAGCGCTAAAATATGTCATCAAGGCACGAATTTTTTGCAGCGGGGATAACTTGTTTTTATGATATGCGCCGGATCACCAGGTCCGGCATTCGTCGTACATTACTCGTGTCAGGCATTGCAACTGGTCTCTTTTCGTCAACGGCCTGGGCTGAATTGCCCGCGCCCGCGACCGTACCTTCCGCCCCGATCCTTTCAGGCATGCCGACCAGCAACCCGGGGGCACCTTCAGTGCCGGTTGGCGCAACCACGCCCGCTCTGACCGATACACAGCCTGCAAACGGCTCGGACGCCATCGCCGCCCTGCTCAAGCAGGCGGATTTCTGGAATTCAAGAGGCCAGCCGGACAAGGCGATAGATGCGCTCAAACGTGTTCTGGCCGTGGATTCACGCAATGTGACAGCCCTCTACGGCATGGCGCTTGCCACGGCAAACCAGGGCGACCTTGTTTCCGCGAAAAACTATTTCAACAAGTTTGTCGCCTTGTCTCCGAACGATTCCCGTATCCCCGAACTTCGCGAAGCCATGGTGCAAAAGCCTGTGCCCAGCGCCGCCATCCAGCAGGCCCGCGAACTCATTGACAAAGGTAAATTCCGCGATGGCATGGCCGCCTATCGCCGGGCTTTCAATAATCAACCTCCGCCAGATGCCTATGCGGTCGAGTTCTATGTCTCCCTTGCAGGCATGCCGGGCGGTTGGAAAGAGGCGCAGAACGGGCTTGGCAAGCTCTATCAACGGCGCCCCACGGATGCGAGTGTCGGCATCGCCTATGGCAAGGTGCTGACCTATCGCAGCGAGACGCGCCGCAACGGCATCCGCCTCCTTCAGAAATATGCCAGCAACTATGCAGAGGCGAACGATGCCTGGCGTACTGCCCTCATCTGGCTCATTCCCCAGAATGGTTTCGCCAGCACGCCAAGGCCGCCCTTCCAGCTATCTGCCGAAAACCAGGCTCTTTATGATGCCTATTTTGCGCAGAATCCCAAGGATACCCAGGTGCGCGCCATGCTGGACGACTACGTCAAGATTCAGCGCAACAGCCAGCGTGAGATTATTGAAACGGTTCAGAAGAACGTTGCCCGGCAGATGCGCGGCTATACCGCGCTGAAGGCAGGCAACACCGCTGAAGCCATGTCTGTCTTCCGGGAGCAGATCAGAAAGAATCCCAATGATGCCACAGCGCTCGGCGGCATGGGGATGGTTTATATGCGCCAGAAAAATTATGCGGACGCGGAAAGCTATTTCAACCGCGCCATCAAGGCTGATCCCCGCAAGCGCAGGGACTGGGCCTCCGCGCTCAATACGATCCATTTCTTCAACAATATGAAGCAGGCGCAGGCGGCGATCGACGCCAACCAGAATGCCCGCGCCGAAACATTGCTGCGTCCGCTCGCCAATGGAACCTATGGCGGCGAGCGCTCCAATATCGCGCTTGCCTCCTCAGCTCTTGGCGGCGTGCTTGCTGAGGAAAACCAGCCTGTTGAAGCCGAGCGCTATTTCAGGAAGGCGCTCTCGCTCGACCCCGACAACCAGAATGCGCTGGCCGGTCTTGCCGGCGTGCTGATGCAGCAGAACAAGGTGAGCGAGGCGCAATCCCTGATGTCGCGGCTGACGGCGGCCCAGCGTGGACAGCTTGCGCCCGGATTTGTCTCGGCTCAGGCGCAGGCCGATCTGGCCCGGGCAAAAAGCCTTGCGGATGCCGGCAACATCAACGGCGCAAATGCGGCCTACTCCAGCGCGCTCTCGAAAGCGCCCTCCGATCCCTGGCTGAGGGTCGAATATGCCAATTTCCTTGCCGCGCGCGGCAACAGTGTGGATGCCGGCCGTCTGGTGGACCCGGTAACCGATCCGGCCGTCGCGACACCCAACAGTCTTTTTGCTGCGGCCATCTATTATTCGACGCAGGGCGACACCGCGCGCGCCAATGAGCTGATGAACCGTATTCCGGCAAAGTCCCGGACCGCAGCCATGTCAAAGTTTGCAAGCGATCTGGCGCTCAACCGCAGCATGGCGGGAGCCCAGCAGACCTGTGGCACGGCAGGTACCGTGTCTCCCTCCTCCGTTGCCTCACTCCGCAATGTGCTCGCCAGCCGTCGCGCTCTTGCCAATGGTGACAAGAGTTATATTGCCCAATTGCTGTACAATTGCGGTGAAAAAGCCCAGGCGATTTCCATGGCGCGCACAGCCGCGGCAACATCTCCCAAAACAAGTCCCGCCGACTATGGCGGCTATATCTATGTGCTGATCCAGTCCGGCTATCAGGCCGATGCTGACCGCCTGATCAGCCAGCTCAACGCCAATGTGCGCACCGCGGCCGACCGCAAGGCAATGGCCGAGCTGAATGCGGGCGTAGCCTCCCGGCGCGCCGATGCCCTGCGGGATGCGGGAGACATAGGTGGCGCTTACAACACAATTGCGGCTGCCTATCCAAGCTCACAGAACAGTCCGCAACTGCTTGCCGCGCTTGCCCGCGTCTACCAGTCCAACAAACAGACCGGTGACGCCCAGCGGATCTATGATTATCTGCTTGCCCGCACACCGAACGATCCCAATGTGCTGCAAGGCGCCGCCCTAAACCAGATGAGCGCGGGCAATTATGGCCAGGCGCAGGGTTATCTCTCGCAGGCCATTGAGCGCAGGCCGAACGATCCACGCCTCTACCTGCTCCGGGGCCAGATGTATCGCGCGGACGGCAATCTCAACTCGGCGCTGAAGGCGTTTGAAAAGGCCAAGGAGCTAAGGACGGCGCAGCTTGCACCTCAGGCAACGGCCCCTGCCGCCGTGAAAGCCACCCTGCCCGGCTTCCCGGCGACGGAAACGGCAAAACCGGTACAAAAGCAGCTCCCAGCGCTTCCGAGCAGTTTCTTCCCGTCCCAGACGACCCAGCCGGAATTGCAGCAGCCGCGCGAGCCCTTGATCCCGGTAGCGAAAGTCGCCCCAACCGTGGCGCTGCCGCCCGTCTCGGCCCCTGCCACGGCTTCGGTACCTGCGACCACGCAGCCTGCCAATCTGCCAGCCATTATCCCGGCTTCGCAAAGCATTCCCGCTGCAACGCCGAGTGTGCCGGTCAATATCCCGTCCGTGCCTGTGATGCCTGCGCCGCCTGCCTCGAACTGGCCTGGTCAGGGATTGCCGATGCAACTAAGCCCGTTCGCAAGCTAGAGAGCCTGCAATCACTCAAGCCCTTCGACCAGCTTGCCCTGATCGAGGCGGACGATGCGATCCATGCTCCGTGCCAGCTCAAAATTGTGGGTTGCGATCAGGGTCGCGACGCCCTTGCTGCGGCACATGCCGATCAGTTCCTCAAACACATGCCCAGAGGTGCGTGGATCAAGATTGCCGGTCGGCTCATCCGCCAGCAGAATGCCGGGGCTGTTGGCCAACGCCCGGGCGATGGCCACGCGTTGCTGTTCACCGCCTGAAAGCTCGGCAGGACGATGGCTTGCGCGCGCGCCAAGGCCCATCTGCTCCAGCAGACGCTGAGCAAAGACGCCAGCTTCCTTGCGGGGCACGCCCGCAATCATTTGCGGCAGCACGACATTTTCCAGTGCCGAGAATTCCGCCAGCAGATTATGCGACTGATAGACGAAGCCCAGTTCGTTGCGCCGGACAGACGTGCGCTCTATTTCAGAGAGCTTCACACAATCGCGCCCGGAGATAAGCACTTCACCCGCCGTAGGCCGTTCAAGCAGTCCCGCTATATGAAGCAGAGACGATTTACCGGCTCCCGATGGACCGACCAGCGCGATGATCTCGCCCTTCTGAACATCAAGATTGATGCCATCGAAAATATGCAGCTTCTGGTCGCCTTGCGCATAGTCGCGCTTGATGCCGCGCAGGGAGAG
>JAATFR010000290.1 GCA_015655095.1 Hyphomicrobiales bacterium
CCAGATCGACTGGTGGCAGTGCATGCCCGAACCATTGTCACCGAACACGGGCTTGGGCATGAAGGTTGCCGTCTTGCCGAAAGCCTGGGCGACGTTGTGGATCACATATTTGTAGATCTGGAGATGGTCGGCGGCGGTCGTCAGCTTGGCGAACTTGAAGCCAAGTTCGTGCTGGGCCGAGGCCACTTCATGGTGGTGCTTTTCGACGACCACGCCCATTTCCGCCATGACCGTCAGCATCTCGCAGCGCAGATCCTGTGCCGAGTCGATGGGGTTGACCGGGAAATAGCCGCCCTTGGTGCGGGGGCGATGGCCGAGGTTGCCGGTTTCGAACTCACGGTCCGTGTTGGTCGGCAGTTCGATCGAGTCGACCTCAAAGCCCGTCTTGTAGGGCGAGGTGGAGAAGCGCACGTCATCGAAGATGAAGAATTCAGCTTCCGGGCCGAACACAACCGTGTCGCCCACGCCGCTCGATACTACATAGGCCTCGGCGCGCTTGGCGGTTGCGCGCGGGTCGCGGTCGTAGAGTTCGCCAGTCGAGGGTTCGACGATATCGCAGATGATCGCGAGCGTCGTCTGGGCATAGAACGGGTCGATGGTGGCAGTGGCGAGGTCCGGAAGAAGAACCATGTCGGACTCGTTGATCGCCTTCCAGCCGGCAATGGACGAACCGTCGAACATGGTGCCTTCGGCGAAGAATTCCTCGTCGCAGAAGCCGATGTCGAAAGTTACGTGCTGCATCTTGCCGCGCGGATCGGAGAAGCGCAGGTCGATGTACTTGACGTCCTTGTCCTGGATGAGCTGTTGAATGGCAGCGTAATCAGCCATGTGATCCTCTTTTTTCCTGTACGCCAGATCATCTGGTGGTTTGGGGCGGTTCCAGATGTGGTTCCGCCAGCGGGCCGGTCTCGGTTATTGTCAAATATCAGATTGCGTCGTTGCCGCTTTCGCCGGTGCGAATGCGAATGGCTTCCTCAACGGTGGAGATAAAAATCTTGCCGTCGCCGATGCGCCCGGTGCGCGCGGCGCGCTGGATCGCCTCCACAGCAGCATCCACAAGCTCATCGTTCAGCACGACCTCGATTTTTACCTTGGGCAGAAAATCAACGACATATTCGGCGCCCCGGTAAAGCTCGGTGTGACCCTTCTGACGGCCAAAACCCTTGGCTTCGGTCACGGTGATGCCCTGAAGGCCAACCTCCTGCAATGCCTCCTTCACTTCGTCGAGCTTGAAGGGTTTGATGATCGCCTCGATTTTTTTCATCTGGGTTCTTCAGTCCTTGGGTCGGAGCAGGCCCCTTGCTTTCGCGTCTGTGGCCGTGCCTCTCTGTTTGCCTGATGGATAGCATGGCTCGTGCCAACTGGCATTCAGATGGCAAAAGCCCCTTAAACACGGCACCCGGCGGTCGCTCCAATGATTGCTGGCAGGAGAAGGGATATCGGATGCCTGTCTACAGTGCGAGGATATTGCCTAAATATCATGCGAATCGCACATGAAATAATCACTCCTGGACAATATTCCGCCTGACATGGCGAGGTTGCACCCGGCAGGACGCTTTGCGATGCTCACCGGGCAGTCATCCTTCCTGCGGCATCGAAAAGAGTATCAAGCACATGCGTGCCACCAATCCTGTCTTCAGCGGCTTGCCGACCACCATTTTCACCACCATGTCGGCGCTTGCGGTGGAACATCAGGCGATCAATCTGGGGCAGGGCTTTCCCGACGACGAGGGGCCGGATGACCTGCGCGCTCTGGCAGCAAAAGGCCTGATCGAGGGACCGAACCAATATCCTCCCATGATGGGGTTGCCCACCCTGCGCGAGGCAGTGGCGACGGCGAACCACCGGTTTCATGGCCTTGATGTGGATTGGCGCACCGAGGTGCTTGTCACCTCCGGCGCGACCGAGGCTTTGGCCGATTGCCTGCTGGCGCTGCTCGCGCCTGGCGATGAGGCCATTGTGATAGAACCCGCCTATGACAGCTACCGGCCGATCATCGAGGCGGCCGGGGCAACGCCGGTCTCCGTGGCCCTGGAAGCGCCCCACTGGTCGCTGCCGGTGGAAAAGCTCAAGGCCGCGTTCACCAGCAAAACCAAGCTGATCATCCTCAATAATCCGATGAACCCGACCGGCAAGGTTTTCCACCGCGACGAATTGCAGCTTATCGCCGATCTGGTGATCGAGCATGATTGCTATGCGGTTTGCGACGAGGTTTACGAGCATCTGGTCTTTTCCGGCGCCCGACATATTCCCCTCATGGCTTTTCCGGGAATGTATGAGCGCTGCGCGCGCATCGGCTCGGCGGGCAAGACCTTTTCGCTGACTGGCTGGAAGGTCGGCTACATCACCGCCGGCACGGCCCTGATGGACGCCATCGGCAAAACCCACCAGTTCGTCACCTTCACCACCGTGCCCGCCTTGCAGAAGGCGATCGCCATGGGGCTCGGCAAGGAAGACGCCTATTTTGAAAAACTGGCGTCGAGCCTTGAAGCCAAGCGTGATCTGCTCGCAGCCGGACTGCGGCGCGCCGGTTTCGACGTCATGACGGCGGACGGCACCTATTTCCTCAACGTCGATTTCACGGCGCTTGGCTACAACGAACCCGACACCGAATTTTGCCGCCGCATCACAAAAGAGGCGGGGGTTGCCGCCATTCCGCTCAGCGCCTTTTACGGCGATAGCGAAAACGCCCCGCGCAATCTCATCCGTTTCTGCTTTTGCAAGAAGGACGAGATTCTGGAGGAGGCCATCGCCCGGCTGGAACGTTTCGCCCGAGGCAAGGCGGCATGAACCCGGAAATCGGCACCTTGCGCCGCGCGCCCGAGGGCGAAGCCAGATGGCTTGTCCTGTTCGCCCATGGTTATGGCTCGAACGGGCGCGATCTGATGAGCTTCGCCGATCTGTGGGCGGGGGCCATGCCGGGGGTCGCCTTTTCCGCGCCCTCTGCGCCGGCGGCGTCCCCCGACGGCGGCTTTCAATGGGTGCCGAAACGGCCTGCCGCCGATCCCCGCTTTGCTGTGGAGATAGCCGGAGCGGCCGCCGGCTTCAATGCGCTCTGCGACCGGGAACTGGCTCATGCCGGGCTAGACGCCTCGCGGCTGGCGCTTGTTGGCTTCAGCCAGGGCACCGTGCTGGCGCTTGAGGCAGGTCTGCGCCGCGCGGTCGCGCCCGCCGCCATTCTGGGCTATGCGGGCGGGCTTGGCGGGCGCGACCGGCTCAAAGACGAGATTCTCTGCAAGCCGCCGGTCATGCTGGTCAATGGCGAGCAGGATGCGATAGCCCCGGTTTACGGTATGCAGATCGCAGTCAAGGCGCTGAGCGAAACGGGCCTTGCCGCCCAGGGTTTCGCCATTCCGGGCCTTGGCCATGAGGTGAATGCCGATGCGTTGATCATGGGCGGCCGCTTCCTGCTTTCGGCCTTCGCCTATCGTGAGAAGCACGGCGTGAGCTGAAACCCGCCTTTATGAAACGGCCATAAAACCCCTCTTTACCTCCGCAGGGAGCCGGTATAGGTTCCCGCCCCATGAAGACGATGCTTAAAAAAACCACCACCATCACCACGACCGCCATGGGCGGGTCGTCGAGGGTGGCTGCGCGCTGAGCAACGCCGGATGAGTTCCTCGAACGAGCCCCGCCAGAACTGGACGGGGCTTTTGATTTTTCAGGGCTCCACATTTCAGTCTCGCGACTGGCTTTAAGCATAATAAGGAGAATGAGATTATGGGTTCCAGTTTGTCGTCGCCGTCCGTCGCCATTGTCGGTGCCACCGGCGCAGTAGGCGTTGAAATCCTGAAGTGTCTCGATGAGCGTGATTTTCCGCTCTCGAACCTGAGACTACTGGCGTCGCCCCGTTCCGCCGGCAAGACCCTGAGCTTTCGCGGACGGGCACTGCCCGTCGAGGTGCTGGACGAGAACAGCTTCAAGGGCATCGACATCGCGCTCTTTTCAGCAGGTGGTTCAACCTCGCGCAAGTTCGCGCCGATCGCGGTCGATCACGGCGCCATCGTCGTCGACAATTCCTCGGCCTTCCGCATGGATACGTCCGTGCCGCTGGTCGTGCCTGAAATCAATGAGGGCGAGATTGGTGCTCACAAGGGCATCATCGCCAATCCCAATTGCGCCGCGATCATTTCGCTGGTGCCGCTCTGGCCGATCCACAGGAAGAACCGGGTAACGAGACTCATTCTCTCCACTTATCAGGCGGCCTCGGGTGCCGGGGCGGCGGCCATGGATGAACTGGTCCAGTCCACCCGCGCCTATCTCAATGGCGAGACCTATGAGAATAAGGTCCTGCCGCACCCCTATGCCTTCAACCTGTTCAGCCACAATACGCAGATAGATCCCGCGACTGGTTACAATGACGAGGAAACGAAGGTCATCAAGGAATCCCGCAAGATTCTGGGTGACACGGACATTCGCATCAACATCACCTGCATTCGGGTGCCGGTGCTGCGCGCCCACGCCATTTCCATGACGTTTGAATGCGAGAAACCGATCGCTCCCGACGAGGTGCGCGCGCTGCTCGCCGGTGCGCCGGGCGTCAAGATCGTCGACGATGTCGAGCGCAACTATTTCCCGATGCCCATGGATGCGCAGGGGCAGGGCGATGTTCTGGTCGGCCGTATCCGGCAGGACGTGTCCGACCCCTCCGGCTGCTCGATCTCCATGTTCGTCGCAGGCGACCAGCTTCTCAAGGGCGCGGCGCTCAACGCCGTCCAGATCGCCGAGCGCCTGGTCGAGCGCCATGTCGCGGAGAATCTGGTCGAAGCCTGATTAGAGAGTATTCGTCCATCGGCCCCGTTTCGACTCCGTCGAAGCGGGGCTTTTCATTTGCGGCTCCTGATGTTGTGTCCTGACGCAGCGTCGGGAGGGGATTCAGCCGCCGTCTGGACAGGCCCGCGCCAATCCCTATGCTCTCCCTGAATTGTAAGGGGGCCTAACGAAAGGTCCCGCGTGGGAGGATGAAGATGATCGACGAACGGACCCCGGTGCTGGTCGGCTGCGGCCAGCTTGTGCAGAAGGAAAAGGACGTTACGAAGGCAAGATCGCCGATCGATTTCATGGCTGACGCCGCAAGGCTCGCAGCAGACGACACCGGGCTGGGTGCGAGACTCTGGGACGTTGTTGATAATGTCACGGTCGTTCGCTTCATCACCGACAGTCCGGATTCAGGCCGTCTGCCCTTCGGCAAATACACCAACGCCCCAAGGACGCTGTCAACCATTCTGGGTGCCCACCCGGCCCGGGGCTGCTACGGCCCGACGGGCGGCAACACGCCCCAGTTTCTCGTCAACATCACGGCGCAATCCATCGCCGACGGTGAAACCGAAGTCGCGCTGGTCGCGGGCTCGGAGTGTTTCGCGACCATGATGCGCGCGGTCAATCAGGGCATCATGCTGCCCTGGGGAGATGACCCGGAGGGAGCCCCGCGCATCGACCTCGGCACCGAAAAGCCGAGCGTCACGGACGTCGAGAAGAAGCACAAGCTGCAATATCCGGTGAACGCCTATCCGCTGATCGAGAACGCCATCCGGGCGCACAAAGGCCGCACGGCTGCGCAACACCAGCTTGAGCTTGGCCGCCTGATGGCGACCTTCACCGATGTCGCGGCGGCGCATCCGCAGGCCTGGTTTCCCGTCCGGCGCACGGCTGAGGAAATCGCCACGCCGGGCGACGACAACCGCTATGTCGGCTTTCCGTATACGAAATACATGAATGCGATCATGCAGGTCGATCAGGCCGCCGCTATCGTCATGATGTCAGTGAAGAAAGCCCGGGAACTTGGCGTGAGCGAGGATAAATGGGTGTTCCTGCACGGCTGTGCCGACGCCAATGACATCTGGTACATGAGCGAACGGCAGGATTTCCATTCATCGCCCGCGATCCGCGTCATGGGCAGACAGGCGTTCGCGCAGGCCAGCTGGTCGGTTGGCGACATTGACTATATTGATCTTTATTCCTGTTTCCCGAGCGCGGTGCAGATCGGCCGCCAGGAACTGGGCATTGCGGAGGACGATCCGCGCCTTCTCACCGTCACCGGCGGCCTGCCGTATTTCGGCGGCGCGGGCAACGATTATGTCATGCACTCCATCGTCACCATGATGGAGAAGCTGCGCGCGAAACCGGGAACAAAAGGCCTTGTCACCTCTAACGGCTGGTACATCACCAAACACGGCATCGGGCTCTATTCCACAGAACCATTCAAGGGCAAATGGCAACGCGCGGACCCTGCCATCTATCAGGCGGAGCTCGATGCTGGCCCACGCGTAACCGTGGTTGAAAAACCCGACGGCCCGGCCACCATCGAAACCTACACGGTTGTCCATGGCCGCAAGGGGCCTGACTTCGCCATTGTCTTCGGCCGCCTTGAAGATGGCAGCCGCTTCATCGCCCACACGCCCAACGATGAACTGACGCTGCATGACATGGTCGCCAACGAGCAGCTTGGCCGCAAGGGCAGGGTAAGTTCCAGCCAAAGCGGGTTGAACATTTTCACGCCGGAATGAGAGGGCGCCGGATTGGCTCAAGCGATTTGCGGAAACTTCATCCTTTGTTGTGTCCTTACCGCTTGC
>JAATFR010000106.1 GCA_015655095.1 Hyphomicrobiales bacterium
ACCGAAGCTTCCGACGGCGCTGCAAGCACTGGCGTCTCGGCGTGCACGCGGAACGAGGAGGTGAGTGAGCCCAGGACAAGAGCCATCCCCGCCACGAAGACCGTCGGGTGTATCCCAGCGAGTAACTGAACGACCATGGGCTGCTGCGCGGCGATGAAGGTGAGACAGTTCCGTCAATCAAGATGAGACTCCGTCTGGGGCTGTCGGTGTAGGGCGTAGCCCGGAGCCGACAGCCCCAGACGGAAGCCCCTTTGAAGGGCTTTGGTGGTCGTGACCGGCCTACATTCGGACTTTTCCTTGAGGGAAGAGCCCGGGTGAGCGGTCGACACGTCAACGATCATCAGATGAGGCTCTTCATGAAACATCGTCAAAGCGACCCGGTGCCCGTGGCAGCGGCCAAGGCCGGTATTAGTAGGGCAACCGGGTATCGGTTGCTCAAGGACGGAAGACTCCCGTCGCAGACGGCGGAGCCGCGGGGTCGGCGCCGTCCAGATCCGCTTGCGGAGATCTTCGACGCCGAAATCGTCCCGCTTCTCAAGGCGGCGCCCGGGCTTCGGGCGGTCGCCATCTTCGAGGAAATGCTTCGTCGGCATCCAGACATCTCGCCTGGTATCCGGCGGACGATGGAGCGGCGTATCCGGACATGGCGCGCGCGGCATGGAGAGGACCAGGAGGTCATCTTCCGTCAGACCCACGAGCCGGGCCGCATGGGCCTGTCGGACTTCACCAATATGAGCGACCTCGATGTGCTGGTTACCGTCGCCGGCGAACCGCTCAAGCATCTTCTCTATCATTTCCGGCTGGTCTGGTCGGGCTTCGAGCACGCCCACGTCATCCTCGGCGGCGAGAGCTATGTCGCCTTGGCCGAGGGACTGCAGAACGCCCTGTGGGCCGTGGGCGGCGCGCCACGCCTACACCGCAGTGACAGCCTGTCGGCCGCTTTCCGCAATCTCGACGCGGACGCGCGGGTGGATCTGACGCGACGATACGACGCGCTATGCGAGCATTATGCGATGGAGCCGACCCGCAACAATCGCGGCGTTGCCCACGAAAATGGCGCTATCGAAAGCTCCCACGGCCATCTCAAATATGCCGTGAATGACGCGCTGTTGATGCGCGGGTCTGGCGACTTTGCAGATTTGGCGGCTTACCGCGCCTTCATCGACGAGATCGTCGCGCGCAAGAACCGGCGCAATGCCGCCCGGATCGATGCCGAGCGGGCGACGCTGCAGTCGCTCCCGCCCGTACGCACCGGTGACTATGAGGAATCCATCGTCCCCGTCACCTCGAACAGCATCTTCACGCTGAAGAAGGTCTTCTACACGGTGCCATCCCGACTTATCGGCCACAGACTTCGGGTTCGCCTGTATGACGACCGGCTCGACCTCTTCCTGGGTGCCACGCGTCTCATGACCCTCCGTCGCGGACGAGCACCCAGCGACGGCAAGCACGGATACGTCATCGACTATCGCCACGTCATCCACAGCCTGCGGCGCAAACCAATGGCATTGATGACTCTCGTCTACCGCGACCAGATCTTTCCGCGGGAAGCATATCGCCGGACATTCGACCGTCTCATCGAACAGCTGCCGGAGCGCGCCGCCTGCAAGATCACGGTCGAGTTGCTCTCGCTTGCCCATGAACGGTGCTGCGAAGCAGAACTGGCCGACGTTCTGGCAGCGAATCTGGAGGCCGGGCGCTTGCCGGATCTCGCGCAACTACGAGCACGCTTCTCACCAGACCCGGCCAGTCTACCGGTCGTCTCGGTCCAATTGCCCTCGCTTGCCCTCTACAACAACCTGCTGACGGGAGCGGCCGCGTGAACCCCGCCGTCGACACCCAGCGCCTCGCCTTCATCCTCAACGAACTGCGTCTGCCCGCCATCAAGCAGGCCTGGCTTCAATTCGCTGAACGCGCCGATAAGGAGGCATGGCCGGCCACCCGCTTCCTTGCCGCGCTCGCCGAGCATGAGATCGCCGAACGAGACCGGCGGCGCATCGAACGACACCTGGCAGAAGCGCGCCTGCCACCAGGAAAGACCCTCGACACCTTCGACTTCACCAACGTGCCGATGATCTCGAAAGCGCACATCATGGCGCTCTGCGCGGGTGACAGCTGGCTCGAGAAGGGAGCCAACCTCATCATGATCGGCGGACCTGGCGGCGGGAAAAGCCATCTCGCCGCCGCGATCGGCATGGCACTCATCG
>JAATFR010000414.1 GCA_015655095.1 Hyphomicrobiales bacterium
CTTGCGCTGCTCTCCCGTACCGGTTCGGTAATCGGCACCCAATTCCGCCAGCGTCGGCCAGAGCCCCAGATTTGCGCCGCAGAACGCTATTCCCGCAGCCGATGCCGCCAGTCCGCCCCCAAGCACAGCGCGCCTGGCGACGGGCCGGCGCGATGCGATGGACTGAACGTTGTTCGGCGCAGGCACAGCCAATCCCTGGCCGGCCAGGCGCAGCATCTGCCGAAGCCGGAGCGCGTCTTTGAACGCTTTTTCATGATCGGCGCTGCGAGCCTTCCATTGACCAAGCGCATCCGCATCCGCCTGCGTAACGTGGCCGGACGTGAGACGTACGACCCAGTCCAGACTTTCACGCTGCAACGGGTCGAGTTCGGCCCCTTTTTCGACGAAGTCCCTCATTGAATGAGGTTTTTCCCTTGTTCTCGCCTACACGGCGACCCGATCACACACATGGCAGAGGCTGGCACGCAGCCCTCTTTACTTCAAAAGACAATCGGGCATCCAGATCAGCGAATATTTTGTTTGCGGCGCAGCCGGTGCGCACAATGTTCGAGGGCGTCCTTAAGTTCAATCTGGACAGTCCTGACCGATATCCCGAACCGCTTGGCGATCTCGGGATGGGAGACCTCCTCGACCCAGGATGCCAGGAATATCTGGCGCCGCCGCACCGGCAGTTCCGCCAAGGCCCGGGTCAGGGCCTCGATCTCGGATCGAGCTTCAACAGTCCGGGCCGGATCCGGAGCCTCATCCGGAATGGCGAGAAGCTTCTCGGTTTCCGAAATGCCCAGACGGCGCTTGTCAGCCACCCTTTTATTGATCGCGATGTTGATCGCGGTGCGCAAAAGATAGGCTTTGGGACTGTGAACAGGCCCGATCTCATTTCCCCGCTCCAGCCGCAGATACGTTTCCTGCAACGCCTCGCGGGCCAATTCCGCGGATCCGAGCCGGCGCGTCAACCATGCCGCGAATTCCTCATAGCCCGAAAGCAAAAGGGTCCGCAGCATGCCCTTCGTCGTCTCTACCACCGCACGACCCCCCATAGCCGTATCATGCGTGATTGTCGCCCATCGCGTTTCAAAAACTGCCAACCGCTGACCCTTATAAGATCATCCACGGTTCCGCAACGACCATCCGGCGCCGCACCAGACCGGAAAAGGCGGATTTTCATAAGGGCTCTATATCGATGCTGACATTGACGGGCTGCGGAAGATCTGCGGGCGGCGGCTGGCTGACCGCAAAACCCGCCAGGACGGAAAGAACATCCGCGTCTTTTTTTACATCCCCGGTCGAGCCGGACAGTTGCGCGCGTTGCACGGTGCCTGAAGCATCGACCCAGAGATCGGCGCGTGCCTTGATCTTTCCCGAACGCGTTCTGGGATTCTTCTGAAGCGCCCTCTGAAGCTCGATCTTTATAAGTGAACCATAGGCGCGATAATCCCCGCTTCGCTCGACATGCATGGTATCGAGCGCGATGACACTGCCCTCTATCGAGCGCGTGGTTTCACCCGGTACGTTCCCGTCGATCTCAGGAAGCACCACGAAGCTGCTGGAATCCGCATAGCGCTCGACCAGCCCGGTGCCGACCAGAAGCTTGTTCAGGGCATCGCCCGGGGAAAAAAATCCCCGGACGGTCGAGGACATGCGGCCCCGCGCCAATCCGCTGTCATACAGCACATCCTTGCTGGCACGTTTCGAAAAGACCACCAGCGCATTGGCCAATGGTTGCGCGGGAATTGAGAATTCCAGAATATCTGCGTGCGCGGAGGGCGGCGCGGCCCGGCCCGGCCCCGCCGCCACGGCAAGACAAAGCAAGACAAGCCGCATCCACGCGTGGTGTTTCGGACATAGGGCGGCCCGCACACTGGACATGGTGTCCAACTCCAATCGTCCGATGCCGGCTAATGACCCGTGAGCGGGTTCGAGTAGTTCTGCGCGGGCGGACGGTAAACCGTCGGTGAATTGCCCCAATTCTTTCCATATTGCTGGCTGAGCGCTGCTTGATTGAAGCCGCCGACGCGCACGGCAGGCGCGTTGGCATCCTCGGGCGGAATATTCGAGACATGCTGTGCGCCGCGTGCCTGGCCATCCAGCTGCTGGTTCAGGCAATCGTAATCAGGCGCGGTCTGGCCCGCGATCGAAACCTGCACACACACCCGGCTCTGCGATGGGGATGCGGGCAAGGCGATGTTCGCTGTCGCGGCGCCTGTCTGTCCCGCGACGCCAGCGACAGGCCACAGGCTTGGAAGGATCACCAGGAGTGCCAACCGCCGCATTGTCATGGTCCCGAAAAGGCCACGGGCATGACGACATTGAGAGGGCCGGGCAGGTCCGGCGGAATGGAAGGCAAGGGCAAAGAGCGGCGCACCGTCTCTACCGCCTCCTTATCGAAAGCCTCGAAGCCGGAGCTTTTGTCCACCCACAGATCGAGCAGTTCGCCCTGCCGGTTCATCAGGAACACCAGGCGCACCGTGCCTTGCAAATGCCCGGCTGCGGCGGCAGCCGGATAGCGCTTGTATTGCTCGATATGCCGGAAAAGAACTTCCTGGAAATGGGACGCCGTTTCCTTGCCGATCAGAACGACCTGGGACGGCGATGCCGAACTCGATTGGAATGACGCAGGCGGTAGCGCCTGCGGAAAACGATTGGTGTCTTCAGGCTGCTTGATCCGCAGTGAGGCCTGGGTCGCGGTGACTTTTTGCGGGGCGGAAATGCCGCTGCGCGGAATATCCGCCGTTTCGCGTTTCGGCAGCGAAGGCTCCCACTGAATCTGGACCACCCTTTCACGGGGCCGCTCAGCCAAGTCCGGGGGAAGATGGTGCAGCCAGTATACACTTCCGGCAAGGCCGAGAATCACCACCAGCGCAATGCCGAGAAAGCGATGCAATTCGCTTGCAGTAACTTCCGATATCATTCGAGCCTCGGCCGTCTGCGCACACTTTGGAACTTAATAGCGGTTTGCGAAGGAAAATTTCGCCCGATTTGTGACCCATCGCATTTCGAGAGGCAAGTAGCCCGTGCCTACATGTCCGCCACTCGATCGGGTCAGCCCTTTTTGCCAGAAAGCCGTGCCGCCCCCCGTCCCGGCGTAACGATCTTCGGCTATGGGGCAGCTGGTGACCCCAGGAAGACTCGAACTTCCGGCCCTCGGTTTAGGAAACCGATGCTCTATCCTGCTGAGCTATGGGGTCGCCAAGGCATGTTACCGCGCGCCCCCTGAAAGGCCAATATGCTCCCTCCAAGCCAGTTCAGAGCGAGAATCGGAGAGGTTGTGCCCCGACGACGGGGGGAAAAGTGTCAGAAATTCCGCAATACGCGGTTCGCGCCCTCCAGGGTCATGGTTGTCGCAAAATGTCGCAGCGATCCTCCCCGCCGGAACCGGCGGAAAGAAATGGAGGCCCGATCATTCTCTTCCGCGAGGGGCTTACAGCGATCCATGGGATTTGCGTCCTCCTTGGGAGAAAACGTCATGAAAAGCACCCTCAACAATACCTGCCTGTCCGCCCTTCTGTGCGGCGCCGTCATCGTCGCCCTTCCCGCCTTCGCGGCGGGCGTGGGCGGGGCTGCCACCGGCGCGGCCGGCACCACCGCTGGCGTGGCCGGCACCACCACCGGCGCCATGAACAACACCGCGGGCGCCAACGCCTCGGCCAATGCCAATGACGCGGTGGGTAACGGCACGATGACCACCGGCACCTCCAACACCGGCCTGAACACCACGACGGGCGGCATGAACGCCAGCGGCGACATCAACACCTCGACCGCCGGCAACAATGCGGGCAGCGTCAACGCCCAGACCGCCAGCCACACCGGCGCGGGCCACATGTCGCGCAAGGCCCAGGCCAACGCCAATGCGGCCGAGGAAGAATCCACCCGCCAGCTCAACCAGCAGGCGGCAGCTTCGGCCACCCCCACAGCCGGCGCCGGCGCCGCGATTCAATAAGACAGTTCGATGCTTGCGGAAGGCCCGGCGCGTTGCCGGGCCTTTTGTTTGCATATGCACAATGGCGGGGCGGCGGAGAGCGGGATAGGATTCGCGGCTCTCACACCAACGGATTTCTCCATGCCCCTGTATCGCGCCCCTGTCGAAGACTATCGCTTCCTGTTCAACGAAGTGCTGGAGCTGGAAAAGCACCGCGACCTGCCCGGCTTTGCCGACCTGTCCCAAGACCTGGCCGACGATATTCTCAGCAATGCGGGCAAGTTCTGCGAAGAGGTGCTGCAGCCGCTGAACCAGTCGGGCGACGAAGAAGGCTGCCATTTCGAGAATGGCGTGGTGACCACGCCCAAAGGCTTCAAGGAAGCCTACCAAGCCTATTGCGAGGCGGGCTGGGGCGGATTGGGCGCGCCGGAGGCATTCGGCGGCGCGGGCCTGCCGACCGTCATCACCATGGCGGTCAGCGAGATGGGAATGAGCGCCAACCAGTCGCTGGCCATGTATCCCATGCTGACGGCCGGGGCCTATAACGCGCTGATCGCCACCGCGCCCGACTGGATGAAACAGGCCATCGCGCCCAAGATGGTGTCGGGGGAATGGGCGGGCACGATGTGCCTGACCGAGCCCGGCGCGGGCACCGACCTGCGCCTGATGAAGACCCGGGCAGTCGAGCAGCCCGATGGCACCTACCGGATGAACGGCACCAAGATCTTCATCTCGGGCGGCGACCAGGACTTGACCGGCAACATCATCCATATGGTGATCGCCAAG
>JAATFR010000181.1 GCA_015655095.1 Hyphomicrobiales bacterium
CGAGGGGCTGCCGGTCGGCATCCAGATCATTGGTCCGCTCTATGGCGATTTCACCACCATTGCGGTTGCCGCCATGTTCGAGGAGATTCTGGGCGGCTTCCGGGCGCCGCCCGGCTATTGAGGAGACTGTTTAATTTATCGAACAGGCTACAATCATCGGTACCGTCGGCGCTTTGACATGCCCCGGCGGCGACGCGCATAGTGTTCGTGATCCTCATCAATTAGCGTCAGCTTGACGAAGGAGTGCTCAGATGAGCCTGTCCAATGCCGCCGTCCGCGATATCGAAACGGTCCTGCATCCCTATACCAATCTCGATACATTTCGAAAATCGGGGCCGACGATCATCGAACGTGGCGAGGGCATCTACGTCTGGGACTCGGAGGGCAACAAGTACATTGAAGGCATGGCGGGCCTCTGGTGCACCTCCCTCGGCTACAGCGAGAAAGAGCTGATCGAGGCGGCGCACCAGCAGTTTCAGCAGCTTCCGTTCTCGCATGTTTTCAGCGGCAAGAGCCATGAGCAGGCCTCCTCGGTCGCCGAGAAGCTGAAGGCGATCTCGCCGCATCCGACCTCAAAGGTTCTGTTTTGCGGCTCGGGTTCCGAGGCGAACGACCAGCAGGTCAAGCTCGTCTGGTACTACAACAATGCGCTTGGCCGGCCGAAAAAGAAGAAGTTCATCTCCCGCCTGCGCGGCTATCACGGCGTCACCGTCGCGTCGGCGAGCCTGACGGGCCTGCCCGCCAACCATACCGATTTCGATCTGCCGATCGCTGGCGTCCGCCACACCGATTGCCCGCACTATTACCGCTATGCCCATGAGGGCGAGACGGAAGACGAGTTCACGACGCGGCTCGCCGACAATCTGGAAAAGATGATCATCGAGGAGGACCCCGATACGGTTGCGGCCTTCATCGCCGAGCCAATCATGGGTGCGGGTGGTGTGGTTATTCCGCCGGAGGGCTATTTCCAGAAAATCCAGAAGGTTCTGAAGAAGTACGACATCTATTTCATCGCTGATGAAGTGATTTGCGGCTTCGGCCGGACCGGCAATATGTTCGGCTCCGAAACCTTTGGCATCAAGCCGGACTCGATCTCGGTCGCGAAGGCGCTTTCCTCGGCCTATATGCCGATCGGCGCGGTCACCATCGGCGAGGACATGTATCAGGCGATGCTGGACGAAAGCCGCAAGATCGGTACCTTCGGTCATGGTTTCACCTACACGGCTCATCCGGTTGCCGCCGCTGTGGCGGCCAAGACGCTGGAAATCTACGAAAAGCGCAACATCATCGGCCATGTCCGCGCCATCGCGCCGAAATTCGAGAGCCGGGTCGCCCGCCTTGCCGATCACCCGCTCGTCGGCCATGCCAGGGCCAAGGGGCTTATCGGTGCTGTCGAGCTGATCGCGGACAAGGGCTCCAAGCGCGCCTTCGATCCCAAGGCGGCGGTCGGCCCCACCACGCAGAAGCTCGGCGAAAAGAACGGCGTGATCCTGCGCGCAGCGGGTGGCGACATCATCGCTTTCTGCCCGCCGCTGATCATCACGGAAGAACAGATCGACGACATGTTCGACCGGGTCGAGCGCACGCTTGATCAGGCGGAAGCCTGGGTCACGAAGGAAAATCTGCGCAAGAGCTAAGAAGCTCGTTGCCAGAATATCGTCGAGAAAAGCGGCGGGCATAATCCCGCCGCTTTTTTTCGACAGTATG
Source organism: Hyphomicrobiales bacterium (assembly GCA_015655095.1). Lineage (GTDB taxonomy): Bacteria > Pseudomonadota > Alphaproteobacteria > Parvibaculales > Parvibaculaceae > JAATFR01. Next base: position 1,708 of record JAATFR010000181.1, read on the forward strand.
GAGACAGTCCACAAGAGGGTTCCATGCGCGAAATTCGCTATCAGCTCCTGTTTGAAGGCCGCGTCACGCCTGACGATGAGATGGGTGTGAGCATGTCTCTTGAGGCGCGCGCGCGGTTTACGGGGACTGCCGAGGCGGTTTTCGCGGAAGGGGCCCCGCAGGCCGTCTACAAGGCGCAGGTGGAAAACGCGCCGGACGGGTCGTTTTCCATAAATGGGACACTTCTTTTCGGCGGGGGCACCCTCACTGTTGAAGGCGAGGAGTCGCGCCTGTTGATCGAGGTGCCGGGCGAACCGGTCCATCTGGCGACGTTTTCCCTCAGGATCACGGCGGGCAGCGGCGCTTTTGCGGGAGCGAAGGGGCGCATCGCCTCGGTTTTCACCGTGGGCGAGGACGGCAGCTTCCGGGACAGCCAGTCCGGTGTCGTTTTTCTCGTCTCCTGAGCGCTTAAAGTCCGTGCTCGCTCTTTTCACCATCCGGTTCTAGGCTTTCTCCAACAATAACAATCACATTCTGGGAGGAAGTGATGGTTGGAGGCTGGGTGCGCTCGGGAGAGCGCGTCGTGGAGGGATCTGTTCTTCATGAAAATGCGGCGCGGGCTGCGTCAGGGTTTGAGTCGCTGGGGATCGGGGCAGGCGACGTCGTCGCGGTCTATCTGCGCAACGATTTTGCCTTTCTGGAGGCGAGCGTCGCGGCCGGGCTGGTCGGGGCCTACTCGACGCCGGTCAACTGGCATTACACGCCGCAGGAGGCGGACTATATCTTCACCAATTCAGGCGCCAGCGCCATTGTCATCCATGCCGATCTCTATAGCGGCGTCAAAAGCGCTATCCCCGCAAATCTGCCGGTCTTCATTGTCGAGGTGCCGCCTGAAATCTGCTCCGCCTACGGCATAGACGCAGCACACGGCGCGGTGCCTGAGGGCGCCACCAACTGGAATGAATGGCTGTCGGGATTCGAGCCCAAGCGAGACGCGGTGGCGGATGCGCCGGGCTCGATGATCTACACCTCGGGCACCACCGGCCATCCCAAGGGCGTGCGCCGGATGGCGCCGACGCCGGAACAGGCGGCGGCCTCCGCCCGCGTCATCTCGACCGTGATGGGCTATGGCGAATGGTTCGACCATCCCGCCGATATAGTCACGGTGGCGACTGGCCCCATGTATCATTCCGCACCCAACGCCCACGGCCTTCTCGCTTTCAGGCTCGGGGCCAGCGTCATTCTGCAGCCGCGCTTTGATGCGGAGGAACTGCTCGCCCTGATCGAGAAATACCGCGTCACGCACCTGCACATGGTGCCGACCATGTTCGTGCGATTGTTGAAGCTGCCGGACGAGGCGAAGCGCAAATATGATCTGTCCTCGCTCCGCTTCGTGGTTCATGCCGCAGCCCCCTGTCCGGTGCATGTGAAGCAGGCGATGATCGAATGGTGGGGGCCGGTGATCTATGAATATTACGGCGGCACGGAAACGGCCGCGGTCGTGTTCTGCACGTCGCAGGAATGGCTGGCGCATCCCGGAACGGTTGGCCGCCCGCTCGAGAAGGCGCAGGTGCGCGTCATCGACGTCAACGGGGATGAGCTTGAACGGGGCGCGACCGGCGAAGTGGTCTGCCGGATCTCCGATCTCGCGGACTTCACCTATCACCGCGACGATGAGAAGCGCCGGGATTCTGAAAAAGGGGGCCTGATCGCGCTGGGTGACATCGGTTATCTCGACAAGGACGGTTTCCTCTATCTGTGCGACCGGGCCAGGGACATGGTGATTTCGGGCGGGGTCAACATTTATCCAGCCGAGATCGAGGCGGAACTGCTCAAGATGCCGGGCGTCGCCGATTGCGCCGTATTCGGCATTCCCGATGAGGAATTCGGCGAGGCGCTCTGCGCCGTGGTGCAGAGCCAGCCCGGCGCGCAACTCGCCGAGACCGGGGTGAGGCAATTCCTGCGCGGCCATGTGGCCGGTTACAAGGTGCCACGACTGGTCGAGTTCCGCCAGGAACTGCCACGGGAGGATTCCGGGAAAATCTTCAAGCGCAAGCTGCGGGAACCTTACTGGCAGGATGCCGGACGGGCTATCTGACATGTCCAGACAGGCAGAGAAAGAGCTTGCATGGCTTATAATAAGTTATACTTATTTGTTCTGATTGATCGGTAATTCTGGAATTTGGATTCATGGCAGACGACTCCCCGGAGCGCAAATTCGGATATGTACTGAGCGAATCCGCGCGTCTGCTGCGCCGTGTCTTCAACGGACGGGCGCAGACGAGCGGGCTCACTCTCGCGCAATGGAGAGCGCTGTCGCGCATTGCCCATAATGAAGGACTCAATCAGGTTTCTCTGGCTGACATGCTTGAGATTCAACCGATCACGGTTGCCCGGCTGGTCGACAGGCTTGAACAGTCCGGCTGGGTTGAGCGCAGGCCCGACCCCTCTGACCGGCGCGCGCAGCGTTTGTTCCTGACGGTTCAGGCAACTCCGCTGATGGAGCAATTATGGGGTTTTTCCGATGAGGTGGCCCAGATCGCCCTTGAGGACCTCAGCCAGGACGACCGCGAAAAATTTATCGAAATGCTGGTGAAGGTGAGCGCAAATCTGGGTGCTGCCGCAGCGTCCGAAGGGTCATTGACGTCGCCGGGGACCATTGCCATCGAACCCTGAAAACAAGACATCAAAAACAGAGACGTAACAATGTCCACTACAAGTTTACGTGCCGGCGAAGCAGCCGCGCCCTCCGTGCAAAAACAAAAATATGACATGCGCAGGCTTCGCCTCATTCTGCTGATCGTCGTGCCGGTGATCGCGATTGTTGTTGGACTTTATTTTTATCTGACCGGCGGCCGGTATCAGTCGACAGAAAATGCCTATGCCAAGGCGGATATGGTGACGATCAGTCCCGATGTGCCGGGCCGTATCGTCAAGGTCATGGTGACGCAGAACCAGATGGTGAAGGCAAGCGACCCCTTGTTCGTGATCGACCCTGACCCCTACCGCATCGCCGTCGAGCGTGATCAGGCCATGCTTGACAAGGCGCGCAGCGGCGTTGAGGCGATGAAGGCGCAGTATCGCTCCGCGGTTGCACAGCTTGGGCTGGCGCAGAACAATGTCGACTTTTACCAGCATGAATATGAGCGGCAGACGGCGCTTGTAAAACGCGAGTTTGCCTCCGCTCAGGCGGTCGATGCCGCCCGTCACAATCTCGATGTATCGGTACGGCTCGTCGATGTGCTGAAGGAAAGCATCGCGCAGATCGTCGCCAACCTGGGTGGCGATCCCAACGCACCGGTGGAAAAGGACACCTCCTATCTGACGGCGCTGGCCGCGCTCGATAATGCCAGGCTCAATCTGGGGCGCACCATGGTGCGTGCGCCTTTCGACGGCATCGTCGGAGACAAACCCCAGCCGGGCGACTATGTCGCGCCGGGAACGCCGGTTGTCTCCATCATCTCAACGCAAAACGTCTGGATCGAGGCGAACTTCAAGGAAACGCAGCTTACGCATGTCGTGCCCGGACAGGATGTCGAGGTCGTTGTCGACACCTATCCCGACCATACATGGCGAGGTCATGTGGGAAGCATCGCGCAGGGCACGGGAGCTGAATTTTCCCTGCTGCCACCGCAGAACGCCACCGGCAACTGGGTCAAGGTGGTGCAGCGCATTCCGGTACGCATTGATCTGGATATCAAGGAAGACGATCCGATCATCCGCGCGGGCATGAGCGCCTCGGTTGAGATCGATACCGGATCGGGCAAGTCCAGTCACTGATTGACAGGGTGACGAAAGGCTATCGGTATGCTGAAGATGGATTTCCAGAAGCTTATGATCATCGGCTCGGTGATGCTGGCGACGATCATGCAGGCGCTCGATTCGACCATCGCCAATGTGGCCTTGCCGCATATGCAGGGCACCATGTCAGCGACGCAGGACCAGATAGCCTGGGTGCTCACCTCCTATATCGTCTCTGCCGCCATCTTCACGCCCACAACAGGTTTCCTTGCCGACAGGCTGGGGCGCCGGCGTCTGCTTGCCATTGCGGTGATTGGCTTTACGATAACGTCCATGCTTTGTGGTGCGGCCATGACGATCGAGGAGATCGTTCTGTTCCGCATCCTGCAGGGCATGTTCGGCGCGGCGCTGGTCCCCCTGTCTCAGTCGATCGTGCTCGACACCTTCCCCCCCGAGCAGATCGGCTCGGCGATGGCGATCTGGGGCATGGGCGTGATGGTGGGGCCTATTCTTGGCCCGGCGCTGGGTGGCTGGCTCACGGAAAACTATTCATGGCGCTGGGTTTTCTACATCAACCTGCCATTTGGCATATTGGCGCTGATGGGCATTCTGGCGGCGGTGCCTCATGGCAAGAGCAATCCGGAACGCCGCTTCGACTGGTCCGGTTTCGCCTGGCTCAGCATTGGCATAGGCGGGCTTCAGCTCATGCTCGACCGCGGCTAATTGCAGGACTGGTTTTCATCGCCTGAAATCATCGTCGAGGGGACGCTCGCCGTTCTCGGTTTCTATCTGTTCATCGCTCATTCCTACACGACGCCCAAACCTTTTCTCGACGTGCGCATTTTCCGGGACCGTAATCTGGTGACGGGCGTACTGCTGATCTTCATGGTCGGCGTCATTCTCTACGCCACTATGGCGCTGATGCCCCCGTTCCTTGAAACCCTGAAGGGTTATCCGGTCATCACCACCGGCATGGTGCTGGCCCCGCGTGGGTTCGGCACCATGGTCGCCATGATGATCGTGGGCCGGCTGATCGGGAAAATAGACATCCGCGCGATCATGGCTTTCGGCTTTGTGCTTGCCGCA
>JAATFR010000100.1 GCA_015655095.1 Hyphomicrobiales bacterium
AAACCCCGCCATTTCTGGCGGGGTTTGGCAATCTGGTTGACTGTGGGAATAAGCCCGAAGGGATCAATAGATCTCGAACAGGCCAGCCGCACCCATGCCGCCACCGATGCACATGGTGACGACGCCATACTTGATCTTCTGGCCAGCGGCCTTGCGGCGGCGGCCTTCAAGCAGGATATGGCCGGTGCAGCGCGCGCCGGTCATGCCGAACGGGTGGCCGATTGAAATCGAGCCGCCGTTGACGTTGTACTTCTCGGGGTCGATGCCGAGGGTGTCGCGGCTGTAGAGGCACTGGCTGGCGAAAGCTTCGTTCAGCTCCCAGAGGTCGATGTCGTCGATCTTGAGGCCATGGCGCGCCAGCAGGCGGGGAACGGCATAGATCGGGCCAACGCCCATTTCATCGGGCTCGCAGCCCGCGACCGCGAAACCGCGGAACGCGCCCAGCGGCTCGATCCCGCGCTTGACGGCTTCGCCCGCTTCCATCAGCACGACGGCGGCGGCGCCATCGGAAAGCTGTGAGGCATTGCCGGCGGTGACAAAATTGCCTTCACCGCGCACGGGCTTGAGCGAGGCAAGGCCCTCCAGCGTGGTTTCCGGCCGGTTGCATTCATCGCGGTCGACGATGTAGTCGACGAGCTTTTCCTCGCCGGTCGCCTTGTCCACGGTCTTCATCTTCGTCTGCATCGGCACGATTTCGTCAGCATACTTGCCGGCGGCCTGGGCGGCGGAGGTCAGCTTCTGGCTGCGCAGCGAATATTCATCCTGATATTCGCGCGAGACATTGTAGCGCTTGGCCACGATGTCGGCGGTCTCGATCATCGGCATCCAGAGCGCCGGATAGGTGGCGAGCAGATGATCTTCCAGAAGGTTCTTGGTGTTCTGGCCCTGCATCTGGACCATCGAGATCGACTCGACGCCAGCGCCGACCATGACCGGCACGTCTTCATTGAGGATGCGGCCCGCCGCCATGGCGATGGTCTGGAGGCCCGAAGAGCAGAAACGGTTGACAGTGGTGCCCGAGGTGGTGACCGGACAGCCGGCCCACAGGGTGGCGAGGCGGCCGATGTTCATGCCGGTGGCGCCTTCAGGCGCGCCGCAACCCATGATGACGTCCTCGACGTCGCCGGGCTCGATCCCCGCGCGGGCGATGGCATGCTTGATGGCGTGACCGCCCATGGCCGCGCCATGGGTCTGGTTGAAGCCGCCGCGGCCGGATTTGGCAAGGCCGGTGCGGGCGGTGGAAACGATAACAGCTTCTCTGGACATGGGGACTCTCCCGGTCGGTGACAGATAAATGTCAGGGTTGCGCCAGCCTGATGAGCCGGCTTCCCGAACTTTGGGCGCACAATAGACGCCTTCCGTTGCGTAAGGAAACGAGAAAATCGGCCGGACTTGTTCAGGGCTGAACAGCTGGGTTCATCACTCTTGCTAGCTTCTCTGTTCAACTGACGGGCAAACGGGGCAAATTCCCCATGACCCCGGGCTTTCCTCTGATGGGAGCGCACGCTAGACAGGGCTATCCATATTCAGTGCAATCGCGTGAGGTGACAGATGGCGGAGGGAACGGGGTATACCGAAGAGCCACAAGGCAATGGCTTTGCCGACTATGTGGGCCCGATTGATCTAACAGGAGATGTTTTCTCTTTTACCGTGGAGCCCCGGCACCTCAATGGCGGAGACAGGCTCCATGGCGGCATGATGATGTCGTTTGTTTCGCTGGTGCTGGGCGCCGTCGCGGCCCGGGCGGTGGAGGGCGGAAAGGTCTCTCCCCTTTCGATCAACTGCAATTTCACAAGCGCGGGCGAACCCGGCGATCTGGTTGAGGCCTGCGGCGAGATCACCCGCAAGACCCGGACAGTGCTTTTTGTCGCCGCCACGCTGAAGGCGCGGGACAAGGTGCTGATGAGCGCGACCGGCGTTTACAAAATTGCCGTGGAGGCGCGCGCGTGAGCGAGGATGGGGGCATCGCACCATGGGTGGATGTGCCAACCCCGGAAGGGTTTGGTCCGGTCACACTCCGTGATCCGTTCGAGGCCTTTGTCGGTCCCTTTTTCGAGCGGACGGGGGAAGATGGTTTGCGTATCCATGCCTTTCTTGTCGATGGGCGTCATGTGCGTGACGACGGTAGTGCGCATGAGGGCATGCTGATGACTTTTGCCGACGCTTTTCTGGGCTCCATGGCCTGCCAGGGCTCAGGCGGGCGGATATGCGTTACACTAAGCATGCAGACGAGTTATCCGGGCGAGGCAAGGCTCGGCGAGCTTGTGCTCTGCCGGGCAAAGCTTGAGCATAAAACCCGGTCCATCCTGTTCGCCTCCGGACAGTTCAGCGTTGGAGATCGCCTTGTTATGACGGCAACCAGCCTGTGGAAGGTGCTGGGAGAGAAATAGCGCTGCTTTACGCGTGCTCGTCGATGCAGACGCGGTTGCGACCGGCCGTTTTCGCTGCATAGACCATTTTGTCCGCCCGGTCGACGAGAGCCATCAGCGTTTCCCCGGGTTTATATTCGGCGATGCCGAAACTGGCGGTGATGTTGCCGCTACCGGGAATATCGTCGAATTCGGTCATATTCAGGCGGCTGCGCACCCGGTCTGCGAAACGCCGGGCCACATATTTGTCCGCATTCGCCAGAAGGACCACGAATTCCTCGCCGCCGAAACGGCCGAGCACATCCACCGAGCGGACTTCTTCACTCAGAATGGACGAGAATTTGCGCAGCACGAGGTCACCTGAGGCGTGGCCGTACATATCGTTCACATGCTTGAAATGATCGATGTCGCTGAACACAAGGCTTATGGCGTTCCTGTTCTTGCGGGCGATTTTCTCAAGCGCATGCTCCTCGAA
>JAATFR010000011.1 GCA_015655095.1 Hyphomicrobiales bacterium
CATTCTGGGCGTGCGCAAGAACGGCAAGGTCGTGGTCGCCGGCGACGGGCAGGTGAGCCTCGGCAACACTGTGATCAAAGGCAATGCCCGCAAGGTCCGCCGCCTCGGCAAAGGCGATGTCATCGGCGGTTTTGCCGGGGCGACGGCGGACGCCATGACGCTGTTCGAGCGGCTTGAGGCCAAGCTTGAACAATATCCCGGCCAGTTGACCCGCGCCTGCGTGGAGCTCGCCAAGGACTGGCGTACAGACCGCTACCTGCGCCGCCTTGAAGCCATGATGATCGTCGCCGACGCCAGCGTGACGCTGGTACTGACCGGCACCGGCGATGTGCTTGAACCCGAGCACGGCGTCGTCGGCATCGGCTCTGGCGGCAATTACGCGCTGGCCGCGGCCCGCGCCCTCATCGATACAGATTTTGACGCCGATGAAGTGGCGCGACGCGCCATGAAGATCGCCGCTGAAATCTGCGTCTTCACCAACGAAAATGTCGTCGTCGAGACGATCTGACCCACGCGGCCCCTGTACGGACTGATCATGATTACAAGCTTTTCCCCGCGAGAGATCGTCTCTGAACTCGACCGTTTCATTATTGGCCAGCATGACGCCAAGCGCGCCGTCGCGATTGCGCTGCGCAACCGCTGGCGCCGTCAGCAGCTTCCCGATGGGCTGCGCGAGGAAGTCCAGCCCAAGAACATATTGATGATCGGACCTACGGGCGTCGGCAAGACCGAGATTTCCCGCCGCCTCGCCAAGCTCGCCGAGGCTCCCTTCATCAAGATCGAAGCCACCAAGTTCACCGAGGTCGGCTATGTCGGCCGCGATGTCGAGCAGATTATCCGCGATCTTGTCGAGATCGCCATCGGCCAGACCCGCGACAAGCGCCGCAAGGACGTGCGCGCCAAGGCGCATATGGCGGCTGAGGAGCGTGTGCTTGATGCGCTGGTCGGCGTAGACTCATCGTCCGTGACCCGCGAAAGCTTCCGCAAGAAGCTGCGTGACAATGAATTCGACGACAAGGAAATCGAAATTCAGGTGCCCGACGCCGGCGGTGTCCAGGGACTGGAAATTCCCGGCATGCCGACCGGCCAGATCGGCATGGTCAATCTCAACGATATTTTCGGAAAGGCCTTTAGCGGGCGCACCAAAACCCGTCGCACCACCGTGCGCGATTCCTATGAATCGCTGATCGCCGATGAATCCGACAAGCTTCTGGATCAGGAAAGCCTGACGCAGGAAGCAATCATGTCAGTGGAGCAGAACGGCATCGTTTTCCTCGACGAGATTGACAAGATCTGCGCGCGCGCCGACCGGGGCGGTGCCGATGTGAGCCGCGAGGGCGTGCAGCGCGACCTGCTGCCGCTGATCGAGGGCACCACGGTTTCAACCAAGCATGGCGCGGTCAAGACTGACCACATATTATTCATCGCGTCGGGCGCCTTTCATGTGGCGAAGCCCTCCGACCTGCTGCCCGAACTGCAGGGCCGTCTGCCGATCCGCGTCGAGTTGCAGGCGCTGACCCGCGAGGATTTCCGCCGCATCCTGATTGAGACGGAAGCAAGCCTGATCAAGCAATATCACGCCTTGATGGAGACGGAAAATGTAACCCTCAATTTCACCGATGACGGCATCGACGCCATCGCTGAAATCGCCGCCAGCGTGAACTCGACAGTGGAGAACATCGGCGCACGCCGCCTGCACACCGTGATGGAGCGCGTGCTCGACGAGATCAGCTTTTCCGCGACGGATCGTGGCGGCGAAACCATCGCCATCGACCGGGCCTATGTGGAGAAACATGTCGGCGATCTGGCACGCAACGCTGATTTGTCGAAATTTATCCTCTAGGTTCCAGAACAAAATCCCGGCCTAGCGTCTACGCCTGATCCAGACATAAAACGCGCCACCACCGCCATGACGGGGGTGGGCCGGCTGGAAGCCCGCGACCAGTTCACGGAAGCGCTCTTCATGGAGCCATTGCGGCACCATCGAGCGTAACACGGCCTTTCGCTCCGGCGTCGGATGAAAACGCACGGAATGGAGCGTGTGCCGGGCGAATTCGGATTCGCCCTTGCCGGTGATAACCAGCGCGAGGCGCGCATCCTGTCCGCGAGCCCGGATCAGAAAACCGAGAAGCGCTTCATAAGCCACGATCTGCGTCATGCCGTGGAGATCAATGCGGACATCCGTCTCCATCTGACCCCGCGAAAGCTTCTGACTCGTTCGCCTGTCGAGCCAGGTCAGCGGCGGCGCTGTCTCAGACCTCGGCTGAACGCGCGAAGGCAAGGCAGGCAATGGAGGCAAGGGGCGGCGGGCTGGGGCAGGTTCCCTGGGGGCGGATTTCTCCGGCGGAGGGAGGGAAATATCCTCGCTTTCCGGGACGGAAGCGGGGGTCTGTGGCGTGTAGGGCGCAACGTCTTTCGTGACGCTCCGCCACAAATCAAGTTCAGCCTCCGAAGGGAGCCGGACGCGACGCCGCCGTGGTTTTGGCTCGGGCAGCGACGGGGTCTGACTTTTGCCCTTTGCCATGCGCGCTCACTCGTTCCGTCACTCTTTGCCGAGCGCCGAGCGGGGCACCAGCGCCACAAGCGTTCCCGGAGACTGCATCCTGCCCGCGACGTCAGCGGCTTCCGGTCCCGCGCCCCAGAACACGTCTCCACGCTGGCGGCCGGCGATCGCGGTCCCCGCATCCTGCGCGATGAGGAGACGCTGCAGCGGCTTGTTGGCGTCCTTGTTAAACGGCACCGGCACGGCGGAAGCGTCGAGCCAGACCGGGGAACCCATGGGATGGAAACGGCGGTCAACCGCAAGGCTGCGTCCCGGTGTCAGATGGATGCCTTCCGAACCCAGCGGCCCGAGCTCCAGCGGCACATCTGTGAGCACACGGAAAAACACATAGGAATCGTTCTTGCGCAACAAGGCTGTTTCCTGCGCTGGATGCGCCTCCAGCCAGGCGCGGATGGTCTGCATGGAAACCTGGCCCGGTTTCAGCACGCCCTGCTGAAGCAGAACCCGGCCAATGGCCGTGTAGGGACGATTGTTCTTCGCGGCAAAACCGACCCGCAATGTCCGCCCGCCCTCCAGCCTGATGCGGCCTGAGCCCTGCACATGCAGGAAGAAGGCGTCAACCGGATCGGCAAGCCAGACAATGGCGTAACGTTTGGCATCCACCTTGCCGGTTTCGATATCGGTCCGGGTATAATAGGGGGCGTCCGGCCTGTAGTCGGCGGGAATGGAAAGGATCGGGGTCTGGTAAACGCCGCCCTGTTTCAGCGCGCCGCGATATTCAGGCTCATAGTAGCCGGTGAAAAGGCCGGTCTTGTCGTCCGAGAAGGAAACCGGCAGGAACCAGCGCTCAAAGAAAACCCGGGCAGGGCCCGCCCCTGAGCGCACGGAGGCGGCCTGTGTACAGGGCCCCCGCCAGTCCCGCGCCGCGCCATAAAAACCTGTCGCGGTTGTAGCGTCGAGCGGCGCATCGGGCGCAAGCTTCATGATCCGTGCGCAAGAGCGGCGGAAAGCGTTCAGCGCATCGCTCTGGTTATCGCTTCTCCAGCCCGGCAGATTATCAAAGCTCAACACCTCGTAAGCCGGGGTCGCGGCGAGCGGTGAAAGAGACGCAGACATCAACAAAGCAATGCACAGCACGCCGGACAAGAAACGCAAAAGCATGTTCAGGCACCGGCGCTGGTGGCAACGAGCGCCCAGTTGGGATCCCGGTTGGCGATATCGCGTTCAAAAGTCCAGATATCGGTGACATACCGGATCGTGGCCGGATCGCCGGCGATGATCGCCCCATCGGCGTTTTTTGTCGCCGATGTCAGTTCGCTCGTGAATTTGAGTGTGATCCGCGCCTTGTTGCCCTCAAGCGCCGCCGCCGTCATCTCTGAGCCCGTCAGGCCGATGAAGGTCTGTTCAATAGTTTCGCGCCGCTCTTCACGCCCTGCAATCACCTGATCGAAGCTCTTGTAGACATCGGCGGCGAGCAGCGGCTTGAGGCCCTGCCTGTCGCCCGCTGCGAAAGCCGTCACGATCATCTCATAGGCCGCGCGCGCGCCCTCGACAAAGGCGTCGGCGTCGAAATGGCGGTCGGCGATGGAAATCTCGGTCAGACCCTGCGCCAGAGGCGAGCCTTCGGGTGTGAGTTTTTTCCAGCCTGGCTCGGGCTTCCACGGTTTTGGCGCGCTGTCATCGGGCTTGTCAGCGTCGACTCGCTTGGGAAATGGCAGGACATCTCCCTCCTTGCGGGGAGCGCTCTTGTCCGGTGCGGCATAGGGATCGTAATGCGGCCTTTCCTCGCCCGTACGGCGACCTAGGACGCCACGAAGTTTCCATAGCAAGGCTACGGCTACGGCAAGCCATATAAGATCCAGTGGGCCAAAACTGTCGCCCATTCCGAACGCCTCTTTCTCTATAACAACGATCCATGCCCGCACGGTCGACCGGACACTTCACATAAAGTAGGCGAAACGGGCTGATATTACCACCCGCCGCCCCGCCTATATGCCACAATGAAACTTACCCGGCATGGCCAAAAACGGGCAATCTTGCTCCGGCCCCCTGATCCATGTTAGCCACGGGCTCCCCGCGAGCGCGGGCGCACGCTGATCCATTTGCACAAGGTTTTGCTTCATGTCCGATACCGGCGCCGTAGATATTCCAACGACTGGCGAAGACGAAACACCGCAACTGCGTGTCCTCGCGCAATATATCAAGGATCTGTCCTTTGAAGCGCCGGGCGCCCCGAGGGCGTTGCTTGCCCAGGCCGCAGAGCAGCCCCGCCTTGACATTGAGGTGGACGTGCAGGCTGGACAGCTTTCCCCGACCGACTATGAAGTCGTGTTTTCGATGAAAATCCGCGCGCTGCGGCTCGACGAAACCATTTTCCACGTCGAAATGGATATGGCGGGCCTGCTGCGTCTTATCGGGATTCCCGAGGATTCAATTCAGCCGGTGCTGTTCATCGAGGGGCCGCGCCTGCTGTTCCCGTTCGCGCGCCGCCTGATTGCCGATCTCGTGCGCGAAAGCGGTTTTCCGCCGCTCATGATCGATCCCATCGACTTCGTCGCGCTCTATCATTCGCGTCAGTCGAATTCCGGCGAGCAGGTCGGTCACGCCTGATCCGATGTGGGAAACTGTCCGTCCGGATCAATGTTCCTGATTTTCCCCATTTCCCAGCTTGATCCACAACGCCTCGGTTTTGAAGCTGGCGATAAAGGCGGCATGAGCCGCCTTCTCCTCTTCGCTCACATGTGAGGGCAGGGGCGCCGGGCGGGGATTTGCGGCGCGGACCCTGTGGGTGCCGGCTCTTTCATCGCTTTCGCTCCCGAAGCTCAATCCCGCCTGACGGCCGCCCATCAGCTCCAGATAGACCTCGGCCAAAAGCTCCGCATCGAGCAGCGCGCCATGCTTGATGCGGCCTGAATTATCCACATTGAACCGTCGGCATAGCGCATCAAGACTGTTCTGCTGGCGTGGAAACTGGTTGCGGGCGATCTCGAGCGTATCGATAGCCCGGCCATCAGGCAGAGAGGGGAGATTGATCCGCGCCAGTTCGGCATTGAGGAAGGCCATGTCGAAGCGCGCATTATGAATGACGAGCGGCGCATCCCCGATAAATTCAAGGAATGGCCCGGCAATGGCCGCAAACAGGGGCTCGCCCATCAGCCGTGAGGTCGAAAGACCGTGAACCGCCTCCGCCTCCAGCGGCACGTCGCGCTCCGGGTTGACATAGCGATGAAAAACCTTGCCCGTCGGAATATGGTTCATTAGCTCAAGACAACCGATCTCGACCAGCCGGTGCCCTTCCTCGGGCTTGAAGCCGGTGGTTTCGGTATCGAGAACGATCTCGCGCATGGCGGGTCTCCTTATAAACTCAAAGCTCAAGCCGGGTCCTGAAGACCGTGCCTTCGCGACCCTTCAGGGCCTCGACGATTTTCGTCACCTCGGCGAAGGCATGATCGAGACCCTTGTCGGTTTCGACAAGGAAATCCGCGCGCCGGCGCTTTTCCTCATCGGGAATCTGTTTGGCGTGAATGGCCGCAAATTTCGCTTCCGTCATGTCCGGTCGGGCGAGCACCCGCTCGCGCTGAAGATGGTGTGGGGCGCTCACCACCACCACCACATCGACCCGGCTTTCGCCGCCTGTTTCATAAAGGAGCGGAATATCCAGTACGACCATGTCGTGGCCGCTTTCATGGCTTTGCCGCAGGAAATCGAGCTGCGCCTTGCCGACCAGCGGATGGACGATGGCCTCCAGCTTTTTCATCTGTTCCGGCTGGGCGAGCACGTGGCGCGACAGGGCCTGCCGGTCCACCGCCCCCTCGACGATGGTGCCTGGAAACGCCTCTCCGATGGGTCCGACTGCCGTGCCGCCCGGCGCATAAAGCGTATGGACAGCGGCATCGGCGTCATAAACCGGCACATCGAGACGGCGGAACATCTTCGCCGTTTCCGATTTCCCCATGCCGATGGAACCCGTCAGACCGATCAGCAGCATCCCGGTTCCTCCTCTGTAATCCCCATGTCGGCCAGCACCAGCGCGCGCAGTTCCGGCGTCACCTCCGGGCGCACCCCGAACCAGGCCTCAAATCCCGGTACGGCCTGATGAAGCAGCATACCGAGGCCGTCCACAATTACGTTGCCGCGCACCTGCGCTGCCGCCAGCAGGGGGGTGATCAGCGGCGTATAAACAATATCCGTGACCAGCGCCGACAAGGGCAACGCATCGAGTCTGATGTCGAGCGGCGGCATGCCCGCCATGCCGAGCGAGGTCGTCTGGACCAGCAGGCCTGCGCCCTGAAGGGCGCTGTCGAGATGATCCCAGTCATATGAGGTGGCGCGTTGCAGGCCCAGATCCCCGATCAGCGTGTCCGCCCGGGCAGATGTCCGGTTGACGATGCGCAATTCAGGCACACCCGCCTCCTCCAGCGCGGCGGCGACGGCGCGCGCTGCGCCGCCTGCACCGATCATGACGGCTGGTCCTCCTTCCGGATTCCAACCATGGGAAAGCAAGTTAACAACAAAGCCATAGCCATCCGTGTTGCGGCCCTGAAGGCCTGAAGGCGTTGTCACAATCGTGTTCACGGCTTTTAGACGCCGGGCAGTCGCATCAACATCCGTCAGAAGCGAGAAGACGGCCTCCTTGTGCGGCACCGTCACATTTCCACCGACATATGAAAGCTTGCCGAAATTCTCCAGCATGCCGGCAAGCTTTTCCGGCTCCACGGCGAGCCGCTCATAGAGCGCATCGGCCACGCCATATTTTTCGATCCAGTAATTATGAATGAGCGGCGAGCGGGAATGGCTGATGGGCCAACCCATGACGCAGACTTTTCTCATGGCTTACCCTGCGATCTGGCCGCGCAGGCGCAACTGCGCGAGCAGCGGCAACAGCGGCAGGCCCAGAATGGTGAAATAGTCGCCCTCGATGTGTTCGAACAGTTGCACGCCCGGCCCCTCGAGCTGGTAGCAGCCGACGCTTGAAAGCACCTTGTCGCCAACCTGTTTCAGATATTGATCGAGCCATTCATCGGAGAAATCGCGCACCGTCAGGTGCGCCTGAGCCACCAGATGCCAGATGGCGCGGCCATTTTCGGCGAGCGCGATGGCTGAATGGAGAATATGCGTCTTGCCGCGCAGCGACAGCAGGTTGAGACGGGCCTCGGCCAGATCCTTCGCCTTGTCATACTGGCGGCCGTCACACGACATCACCTGATCCGCGCCGATGGTCAGGTCCGCGCCGCGTCTGGCGCTTACGGCCTCCGCCTTGGCGATCGCCAGATGGGCCACAAGCGCATCGGCGTCGCCCGAAAATTTCAGCTTGAGGGCGGATTCGTCGATGTGAGAGACTTCGATTTCATAGGGAAGACCCGCTCCCGACAACAAGGAGGCCCGCACCTTGCTGGCCGACGCCAGCACCAGTTTCTGTTTAATGTTCATAAGAGAGATTTACGCCAGTTTGCGGTGTTCCTGATAGAGGTTGATGATCGCCGCCGCGGTTTCCTCGATGGAGCGGCGCGTGACGTCGATCACCGGCCAGCCGTTGCGGCTGTAGATACGGCGCGCATTGGTCAGTTCCTCCTCGATGGCCGTGCGGTCAACATAGGCTGTATCATCTTCCTGCTTCAGGGTAAGCAACCGGTTCTTACGGATCTGCATCAACCGTTCCGCGCTGGCGGTCAGGCCCACGATCAGGGGCTGCCGGGCCTCGGGAAGCTCTGCCGGGAGAGGAATGCCTGGCACCAGCGGAATATTCGCGGCCTTGATGCCGCGGTTTGCCAGATAGATGCAGGTCGGCGTTTTCGAGGTCCGGCTGACCCCGATCAGGATCACGTCGGCGCTGTTGAGATCGCCTGAACTCTGCCCGTCATCATGGGCCATCGTATAATTCAGCGCCTCGATCCGGCCAAAATAATTACTGTCGAGCGCATGTTGGGAGCCAGGCTTGTGCGAGGTCTGTCGGCCCAGATATTTGGCGAGCGCGTCAAGGGCCGGATCCAGCACCGAGATATAGGGCGTGTGAAGCTCATCGCAGCGGTTTTCGAGCCGCTGGCGCAGTTCCTCATTCACCATCGTATACATGACCATGCCGGGCGATTCCTCGATTTCCGCCAGTACGCGCTCAAGCTGGCGGGAGCCGCGCACCAGCGCATAGACATGCTCGATCGGTCGGACATCCTCGAACTGGGCACAGGCCGCGCGGGCAACCGCGTTCAGCGTTTCACCGGTCGCATCAGAGACCAGATGGAGATGGAACAGCCGCCGCGTACTCATGCCGGGTTGGTCGCCTTTCAAAAATCCTGACTGTCTTTCCCTTATATCGAGCTTTTAGCGAGGCGACGCCAGCCTTTCACCACCCTCGCCAATGCGGGAATCCCGCCTGTCCGCCATTGAAGAAAACCGCTTGTGGATAAGTTGTGACAATGGGGAAAAGGCATGTGATTCCAAGAGTCTCCCGGATTGTCCGAAAATTCCGTCAGAACTGTCACACTTTTCATGAGTCCGTGCATAAGCTTGTCATGACAAATGTGCGAACTGTGGAAACAGCGATGAGTCAGGCCTCAAAAAATGGCGGATTTCCTTTATTCCACTTATCCACAAAGCTGCTTCCCCCTTTATACATGGCTGGTTCATTAGGCTGCGACCCTGATGGCCGTGATCTTTTGCACAAGTCATGCGATAAGGAAGCAGACGGACGAAAAACCAACAAGCACCTGTGGATAAATGTGTGGACATGATTTGATCCACAACATCCACAAGACCTACTATCCATCACAAATAGTTCTTCTTTTATTGTTCTGGGTTACATACTCGATGGCTCAATCGCATATCCGCTCCCAACCGGCCAAGGCTGGCGCTCTGCCTCAAAAATCGTTTCTGCGCGCGCTGGGGGGAGAGGTCTTGCCCATTCCACCGGTCTGGCTGATGCGGCAGGCAGGCCGTTATCTGCCGGAATATCGCGCGACCCGGGAGAAGGCCGGAAGCTTCCTGGACCTCTGCTATAATCCGGTACTCGCCGAGGAGGTGACTCTTCAGCCGATCCGCCGCTACGGTTTTGATGCGGCGATCCTCTTTTCGGATATTCTCGTGGTTCCCCACGGGCTTGGACAGAAAGTCTGGTTCGAGGAGGGCATAGGCCCGCTTCTCGATCCGGTCACAAGTGAAGCAGGGCTTGTGGAATTAAAACCTGAGCTTCAGCGCAAACGGCTTGAGCCTGTCTACGAGACGGTTTCGCGCCTATCCCATAGCCTTCCCGCCGAGACGGCCTTAATAGGCTTTGCAGGCGCGCCCTGGACCGTTGCGACCTATATGGTCGGCGGGCGTAGCACCCCGGATCAAGGAGCCGCCAGAGCTTGGGCTTATCGTGACCCGTCGGGTTTTCAGAAACTCATTGATATTCTGGTTGAGGGCACCATTGACCATCTTCTGGCGCAGATCGAGGCAGGGGCGGATGTTGTCCAGATTTTCGACACCTGGGCCGGGGCTCTGCCCGAGCAGGAATTCAGGCGCTGGTCGATTGAGCCGACCAGAAAAATCGTCGCTGCGCTGCGCGGGTCTTTTCCCAAGGTGCCGGTCATCGGTTTTCCGCGGAATGCGGGTTCCCTCTATCTCGATTATGTCGAGGCAACCTCGATCAATGCAGTCGGCCTAGACACAAGCATGTCGTGTGGCTGGGCGAAAACCACCCTTGGCGGAAAAGTGACCCTGCAGGGCAATCTGGACCCGCTGGCTCTCGTGGCAGGCGGAGAAGCCCTTAGAGGGGCCACCAGTGCGATTTTGAAGACCATGAGGGACGTTCCCTTCATCTTCAATCTTGGTCATGGGATCGTGCCCCAGACGCCGCCAGCGCATGTTGCAGAACTGGTCGCGCTGGTCAGGGAAAAGCGGTGATTATGGCTACCCGGGAAAAAGTGGCGATTGTGCTGATGAACCTTGGCGGGCCGGATCAACCGGCCTCAGTCGAGCCGTTCCTGTTCAACCTTTTTTCCGACCCGGCCATTATTCGGTTGCCCCAGCCGTTCCGCTGGCTGATCGCGAAGCTGATCTCGCG
>JAATFR010000361.1 GCA_015655095.1 Hyphomicrobiales bacterium
CGCCCCGGTTGATCCAGTATTGCACCGCCATCTTCATGGCGATCTCAACCGCGACGGAGCCGGATTCGCAGAAGAACACATGGCCCAGATCGCCGGGCAGCATGTCCGAGAGCCGCTTCGCCAGCCGGCAGGCGGGCTCATGCGCCAGCCCGCCCAGCATGACGTGAGGCATAAGCTCGAGCTGCCTTGTCACCGCTTCGCGGATATGGGGATGGTTGTAGCCATGAGCCGCCGTCCACCAGGACGAAATGCCATCAATCAGCGCGCGGCCGTCATCGAGATAGAGCCGGACCCCGTCGCTGCGCGAAACCGCAAGCGGCGGGGGCGTCGTCTTCATCTGGGTGTAGGGCAGCCACAGGTGCGGCAGCCCTTGCCCGAGCCATGAAGGCTCCATCAGACAGCCGAGGGGCAGGCGTGGGCGGGCATCGGTTCAAGACCGAGCTTGGCGAACAGGCGCTCGTCCTTGTTCTGCTCCGGGTTCTTGGTGGTCAGCAGCTTTTCGCCGATGAAGATCGAGTTTGCGCCCGCAAGGAAGCAGAGCGCCTGCGTTTCTTCCGACATATTTTCCCGGCCTGCCGAAAGCCGCACGACCGAGAGCGGCATCATGATGCGCGCCGCCGCGATGGTGCGCACGAAATCGATGGGATCGATCATCTCTGAATTGCCGAGCCTTGTGCCGTTGATCGGCACCAGCATGTTGATCGGCACGGACTGCGGGTGCTCCGGCAGGTTGGCGAGCGCCATCAGCATGCCGACGCGGTCGCTCTCCTCCTCGCCCATCCCCACAATCCCGCCGCTACACACATTTATTCCCGCATTGCGGACGCGATCCAGCGTATCGAGCCGATCGGCGAAGGTCCGGGTCGAGATGATTTCCTTGTAATATTCTTCCGAGGTGTCGACGTTGTGGTTGTAATAATCGAGACCCGCCTCCTTGAGGCGCACCGCCTGCTCGTCCGACAGCATACCGAGCGTCATGCAGGTTTCCATACCGAGCGACTTTACCCCCTCGACCATGGCGCAGATCTTGTCCATGTCGCGGTCCTTGGGGCTGCGCCAGGCCGCGCCCATGCAATAGCGCGAGGCGCCTGCTTCCTTGGCGCGCTGGGCTTCCGCGATGACGCGCTGCACTTCCATCAGCTTGGAAGCCTTGAGGCCGGTCTCGAACTTCGAGCTTTGCGAGCAGTAGCCGCAATCCTCAGGGCAGCCCCCGGTCTTGATCGACAGGAGCGTCGATTTCTGGACCTCGTTGGGATTGAAATGGCGGCGGTGAACGATCTGGGCCTGAAAGATCAGGTCGTTGAAGGGCAAGTCGAAAAAGGCCTGCACCTCGTCGCGCGTCCAGTCATGGCGAACCCCCACCTCGGCAACGGCGTTAGCGGCGGCATTGGCAAGACGGGTGAGTGCGTTCATCGTTGGTTTCCCCTGGAAAACAGACCCTTCACAAAGAAGACGCCGCGAGCATAGGCAGCTTTTACCCGGATGCAAGACTTGGCAAGCTCTCTCAGGGAGACTGCCGGAGGGGCAGCCTCGGCCCCGCGCCAATACGCAGACGTCATTTGACAGCGGCCTCATCCCGGGTTCATTTGCCACCCAACAGGTTGAGGAGGCCGCCATGAACGAAACCGGCAGACCGGGGCTCGACACCTTCGCCGCCGCGAAGCTCGCGGAACTCGAAGCCCGCAGCCAGCGCCGCCGCCTCATCGATACCGGCCGGGAGGCCAGCTATCTGGCGGAACGAGACGGCCGTTCGCTCATCTCCTTCTGCTGCAACGATTATCTCAACCTTTCCCACAATGAATCCGTGAAAGAGGCCGCCATAGAGGCCACGAGACGCTACGGCACCGGCTCGGGCGCATCACGTCTCGTCACCGGCAACAACCCTCTGTTCGCCCGGCTGGAGGCAAGGCTGGCGCGGCTGAAACAGGCGGAGGACTGCGTGGTCTTCGGCTCGGGCTATCTTGCCAATCTCGGCATCATCCCCGCGCTCACCGGCCCCGGCGACCTGATCCTTGCCGATGAACTCGCCCATGCCTGCCTGCTGTCGGGCATGAAGCTTTCAGGCGCGCAAAGCCATATTTTCCGCCATAACGACCTTGATCACCTTGCCGCCCTGCTCGCCACGCACCGGAGCGGCGCACGCCATTGTCTTGTCCTGACCGACGGCGTCTTCAGCATGGATGGCGACCTCGCCCCCGTGGCCGAAATGGCCCGTCTCGCGCGCGCCAACGACGCCTGGCTCATGACCGACGACGCCCATGGGCTCGGCATTCTGGGCGGCGGACGCGGCTCGTCATTCGTGGAGGGCATCAAGCTTGACGTGCCGCTCCAGATGGGCACGCTTTCCAAGGCCATCGGCGGCTATGGCGGCTATATCTGCGCGAGCAGGCCGGTCTGCGACTTCCTGCGGACACGGGCGCGTACGCTGATCTATTCGACCGGCCTCCCCCCGGCCACGGTCGCCGCCGCCATCGCCGCCATCGATTTCATCGAGGCCAATCCCGATTATATCGAACGCCCCGTCGCCAATGCCCGGCGCTTCACCCGCGCGCTTGGCCTGCCGGACCCGCAAAGCCCCATCGTGCCCGTCATTCTGGGGGCCGAGACGGCGACGCTTGCCGCCTCTGCCATGCTGGAGGCCGAGGGGTTTCTCGTCACCGCCATCCGCCCGCCGACCGTTCCCCCAGGAACGGCGCGGCTGCGCACCACCTTCACCGCTCTGCACCGGGCGGAAGACATAGACCGTCTTTCTTCGCTTTTCAGGGAGCGGATCCTCGGGTCCGAAGCGGCGTAATGACCACCATCTTCGTCACGTCTTCTGGCACAGAAATCGGCAAAACCTATGTAAGCGCGCTGCTCGTGCGCCAGTTCCGGGCGAAGGGGCTCGACGCCCGCGCCCTCAAGCCCATCGTCAGCGGCCTCGACAAGCAGAGCTTTCCCGAAAGCGATCCCGCCATGCTGCTGGCCGCCATGGGCGATGACGTCGTCTATGAGCGGGCCTCGGCGGTATCGCGCTGGCGCTTCCGCGCGCCGCTCTCGCCCGACATGGCGGCGGCGCGCGAGGGGCGCGACATTCCGCTCGACGAGCTTGTGGAAACCTGCGTGACGGCGGCCCGGGCCGGCAGCGATCCGCTGGTGATCGAGGGGGTCGGCGGGCTGATGGTGCCGCTCGACACGCGACATACGGTGCTTGACTGGATGATGACGCTGGATGGCCGGGTGCCGCTGATCCCGATCCTTGTGGTCGGCTCCTATCTCGGCACCA
Source organism: Hyphomicrobiales bacterium (assembly GCA_015655095.1). Taxonomy (GTDB): domain Bacteria; phylum Pseudomonadota; class Alphaproteobacteria; order Parvibaculales; family Parvibaculaceae; genus JAATFR01. Next base: position 3,266 of record JAATFR010000361.1, read on the forward strand.
TCAGCCACACGCTGACCGCGCTGGAGGTGATGCGCAGCCATGGCCTGACCCCGCATGGCATCGTGGTCAGCGAGTCAGTGGCAAGCCCGGTGGCGCTGGCGGAAACGGCTGAAACAATCGCCCGCTTTGCGAAAGACATCCCGGTCGAGACCATCGCGCGCGGCGCCACGGCCCTGACCGCCCCGGACCTGACAAGGCTTGGATGCTGAGCGGATTGAGCGCCGCCCGCGATCAGCCCTTGGGGCCGAGCAGGAACCAGATCAGGAAACCGCCGAATGGGAAGAACAGGATCAGCACGATCCACAACGCCTTGGCCAGCGCGCTCGCACCGCTCTGGGCAATCTTGATGATCGCGTAAATATCGAGGATCAGCAGCAGAACCCCAAAAATCCCCTGAAATTCCATACCCATAAACATCTTTCCTCTCATGACAGCCGCCATACGATTCGGCGTACAGGCTGATCTTATGGGGATTAAGGCAAAATGAACAATGAGGCCCGACGGTTTCCAGGAGCGGGCAAGGAAGACGGAACCCTGACACCTTCAAATTCCAGCAGCCAACGCTTGGCGTCGAGACCGCCGCCGAAGCCGGTCAGCGCACCATTCGCCCCGATCACCCGGTGGCAGGGCACGATGACCGGGATCGGGTTGCGGCCATTGGCGAGCCCGACCGCGCGCACGCCCTTCGGATTGTCGATGGCCACGGCCACGTCGCGATAGCTGCGCGTGATGCCGAAGGGAATATCACCCAACGCCGCCCAGACCCGGCGCTGGAACGCGGTGCCGTCGGCATCAAGTTCAAGGTCTGCGAAACCGGTGCGCCTGCCCTCGAAATATTCGCCCAGCGCGGCGACGGCGGCATCGAGATGACGGGCCGCGGCGGCAGTGCCTTTTTGTGGTTTCAGACGGATATTCTCTATCGGGAACATCACGGCTTTCAGACCAGCCTCCCCGGCCACCACCGGCATATCGCCAAGAGGAGTCGAGAGCACCGTCGTCGCCATTTCCGGCGTCAGATCAATCCTGGGCATTTTCCGTCTCCCTGATTTCAGTTTTCATCCGCCGGGCAGGGTCCGACTGCCAGATCAGCATGGCCGCATATCCGCGCCACGGGCGCAGCCCCTCGGCCCGCAACGCGACCTCACGTTCCGGCAGGAGATCGCCACATGTCCCGAACGCCTTGCGCAGGGCGAGGTCGCCCGCCGGAAAGGCGTCCGGCTCGCCTACGGCCCGCAAGGCGATATAGTTGGCGGTCCAGTCACCGATGCCGGGCAAGGCCTTCAGCGCCGCGATGGTGGCGGGCAGATCCGCCCGTGGCGCAAAAAGGGCAGGGCCCGCTATCGCCGCTTCCGACAGCCGCTTCAGCGTGGCGACACGGGCGCTTGTAAGACCCATGGATGAAAGGTCCGCCGCCGCTACTTCCGCAGGTGTTGGAAACAGCCGGGTCACGCCGTCCGACGCCAGCGCCCCGGGCAGCCGCGCGCCGCAGCGCTCGACCAGCCGGGCGCTCATGGTGACCATGCCCCTGACCGAGACCTGCTGGCCCAGAACGGCCCGCACCGCCAGCTCGAAACCGTCGAACGCGCCGGGAATGCGCAAGCCTTCCGCGCGATCGAGCCAGGGAGCCAGCGCTTCATGACGGGCCAGCGCCTCATGAATAGCTACAGGATCAGCATCGAGATCGAACAGGCGGCGCAATCGCGCGCCGATCTGGAGAATGGGGGCCGGCCCTTCACAGCGGACAAGCGCCCGAAGTCCGTGTCGTGCCGGATCATTGCTGATTGTCAGCGTACCCATTGCCCCGCCAAGGCGGAAGCTACGGACATAGCCACCGTTCTCGACCTTCTCCACGCCGGGCATGGCCCGACAGGCAAGATAACGGGCGAGCCGCTCCCATGAAAAAGGCACACGATAACAAAGTCGCAATTCTATCCCGTCCGTTCCGGGAGGGGTGCGGCCACGCAGCGATGATGGCGGCATGCCATAATGGCTTCGCACCACCGTGTTGAACCGGCGCAGGCTCTGAAAGCCCGCCATCAGGGCGATGTCGGATATAGGCAACCGCGTGTCGCTCAGGAGAGATTTTGCCGTCATCAGACGCCGGTTCGCCGCGACATCGAGAGGGCTCGCACCCAGATGCTGGATAAACAACCGCCGCAACTGGCGCTCGCCCACCCCGAGC
>JAATFR010000178.1 GCA_015655095.1 Hyphomicrobiales bacterium
GCAAAATGGGCAAGCGGCGAGGTGCCGCGTTTCAGCAGCACGGTCCGGTATTCATAATATTCGCTCATGGCGTCCTCTGGCCTGCGGGATTAATCCACCACACATTCCGTCAGTTTCATGACGACATGGTGACGGATCGTTCAGGCGGCTTCAACCTTCGCATCCACCAGCCGAACGATATCGGACATGATGTCGGTGATCTGGAAATCCTTGGGCGTATAGACGGCGGTGACGCCCGCCGCCTTCAGCCGCTCGGCATCCTCCGGCGGAATAATACCGCCGACGATGACAGGAATATGGCCAATTCCAGCCGTGCGCATCCGCTCCAGCACTTCGGTGACGAGCGGAATATGGCTGCCTGAAAGGATCGAGAGGCCGACCACATGCACATCATCCTCAAGCGCCGATTTGACAATCTGTTCGGGCGTCAGCCGGATGCCTTCATAGACGATATCCATGCCTGAATCACGCGCGCGCACCGCAATTTGCTCAGCACCGTTGGAGTGACCGTCAAGGCCCGGCTTGCCGACCAGAAACTTGAGGCGGCGTCCAAGCTTGACGGAGACGGCATCGACCTCGGCCCGCACGTCATCGAGATCGCGGGCGTCGTTGCGGGCGGCATGGGCCACGCCGGTCGGCGCGCGATATTCGCCAAAGACCTCGCGCAGCATCGAGCCCCATTCGCCGGTCGTCACCCCCGCCTTGGCGCAGACGATGGAGGGCTCCATAATATTGCGCCCCTCGATCGCAGCCCGGCGCAGATCGGCGAGCGCGGCCTTGACCGCCTTGTCGTCGCGGGCAGCCCGCCACTCCTTCAGTTTGGAAATCTGCTCGCCTTCGATGTGGGAGGCGACGGTCATGATCGAATCCTCCCCCGTGGTCAGCGGCGAGGGCGCGCTTTCTATATATTTATTTACGCCGACCACCACCTGGGCCCCGCTCTCGATGCCAGCAAGCCTTGCGGCGTTCGACTCGACGAGGCGACTCTTCATATAGGCGCTCTCAACGGCGGCAACCGCGCCCCCCATCGCCTCAATGCGATCAAGTTCCTCGCGCGCCTCGCGCTTCAGTTCCTCGACTTTCTTCGCGATGGCGGTCGAGCCATTGAAGATATCGTCATATTCGAGCAGGTCGGTTTCATAGGCGAGTATCTGCTGCGCGCGCAGCGACCATTGCTGGTCCCATGGCCGTGGCAGGCCCAGAGCCTCGTTCCAGGCGGGCAACTGCACAGCGCGGGCGCGGGCGTCCTTCGACAGCGTGACAGCCAGCATCTCGATCAATATTCTGTAGACGTTGTTCTCAGGCTGCGGCTCGGTCAGGCCCAGCGAATTCACCTGCACGCCATAGCGGAAGCGCCGGTGCTTGGCCTCGGTCACGCCATAGCGGTCGCGGCAGATTTCGTCCCACATATCGACGAAGGCGCGCATCTTGCAGATCTCGGTCACGAAGCGCACGCCCGCGTTGACGAAGAAGCTGATACGGCCGACGACCGTGGGGAAATCCTTTTCCGGCACCTGTCCGCAATCGCGCACATGGTCCAGCACCGCCTGGGCGGTCGCAAGCGCGAAGGCCAGTTCCTGCACGGGCGTCGCGCCCGCTTCCTGCAAATGGTAGGAGCAGACGTTGGTGGGGTTCCACTTGGGCACCTCGCCATAGGTGTAGGCGACCACATCGGTCAGCAGCCGCATCGAGGGCTCGGGCGGAAACACATAGGTGCCGCGGGAAAGATATTCCTTGATGATATCGTTCTGCACCGTGCCTTGCAGCTTCTTGCGGTCGGCACCCTGCTCATCGGCGGCGGCGATATAAAGGGCCAGCAGCCATGGCGCGGTGGCGTTGATCGCCATCGAGGTGTTCATCACCTCAAGCGGAATGTCGTGGAAAAGCTCCCGCATATCGCCCAGATGGCAGATCGGCACGCCGACCTTGCCGACCTCGCCGCGCGCCAGCACATGGTCGCTGTCATAACCGGTCTGGGTCGGCAGGTCGAACGCGACCGAAAGCCCGGTCTGGCCCCGGGCGAGGTTGGTGCGGTAAAGCTCGTTGGAGGCCCGCGCCGTCGAATGCCCCGCATAGGTGCGAAAAATCCACGGTTCGTCGCGTTTCACCGGTCTGGTTTCCTGCTCGCTCATCTCACGCCCACCCTTGCCTTACACCCGATCTCCCTTGCGGCAACGGGGATTATCATACGCATTGCCGCAGTGCAAAAGAGGTAGGCGGGAGAAAAGCGCCTCCCCGGCCCGGCCAGATGCATTATCGTGAAAAATACCACACCAACCGGTGTCGGGAGGCACATGCGGATGCCGGAGCATGAATCAGGTGTTGGGGATTATTACGGGGACCGAAGTCCCGGGGGATCGTCGCACCATCCTTATGCCCCGGCATCGCATGGCAATGTGGACTGCCGCTCGCAGGCCACAATAGAATTAGGCGAATCCAAATTAAGGTTCCCAACATTGGCGCAGCGCAACCGGGTGCCCCGCAACACGTAGGGAAACTACGTATAGATTCACCTTATCAAGTGTGCCATTGATTTCAATAAATTTTTCAAAAGACATGCGGGCCCATACTGCTAATGTTCATGTTGCACTGCGGAATGGCATTGCCTTAGGGTCTGCCGCCCGTGGCCGCTCCCTGGTGGGTTTTTGTCGTGGAACATAATCTGCAGAACATGGTGTGAATGCGTGAACCGGCGCAGACGGAGAACAGAATGAGTGTGACGGCAGCAGGTTTGACCAGTCTCCCCCTCAAGGATTTGTACGAGGTGGGTGAAATTCCGCCCCTCGGGCATGTGCCGGAAAAAATGTACGCCTGGACGATCCGCAAGGACCGTCATGGCCCGCCCGAGCAGGCCATGCAGCTTGAGGTCGTTCCCACATGGACCATCGACAGCCATGAGGTGCTGGTGTTGGTGATGGCGGCAGGCGTCAATTACAACGGCGTCTGGGCAGGCCTTGGCGAGCCCATTTCCGTGTTCGACGTCCACAAGCTTGACTATCACATCGCGGGTTCGGATGCCGCCGGCGTCGTCTATGCCGTCGGCTCCAAGGTGAAGCGCTGGAAGGTCGGCGACGAGGTCGTCATCCACTGTAATCAGGACGATGGCGACGACGAGGAATGTAATGGCGGCGACCCGATGCTTTCGCCCTCCCAACGCATCTGGGGCTATGAAACGCCGGACGGCTCATTCGCCCAGTTCTGCCGCGTACAGGCCCAGCAGCTGATGCCGCGTCCCAAGCATCTGACCTGGGAGGAAAGCGCCTGCTACACGCTGACGCTCGCCACCGCCTACCGCATGCTGTTCGGCCATCTGCCCCATGCGGTCGAACCCGGCATGAACGTGCTGGTCTGGGGTGCATCCGGCGGCCTTGGCTCCTTTGCCGTGCAGCTTTGCGCGGCGGCAGGCGCCCACGCCATCGGCGTCATTTCCGATGAATCCAAGCGCGAATTCGTCCTGTCGATGGGCGCCAAGGGCGTCATCAACCGCAAGGACTTTGATTGCTGGGGCCAGTTGCCTAAGGTCAACTCCGCCGAATTCAACGATTTCATGAAAGAGGCGCGCAAGTTCGGCAAGGCGATCTGGGACATTCTGGGCAAGGGC
>JAATFR010000229.1 GCA_015655095.1 Hyphomicrobiales bacterium
CCGCCATATTCGCCGCCAAGGGCCAGCCCCTGCAACAGCCGCAGAATGATCAGGATGACAGGGGCGGCAAGCCCGATGGAGGCATAATTGGGAATGAGGCCCACGAGAAAGGTGGAAAGACCCATTACGGAGATTGTGACCAGAAATGTATACTTGCGCCCGACGGTATCGCCAAAGCGACCGAACAGAAGCGCGCCGAACGGACGAACCGCAAAACCTGCCGCAAAAGCGAGCAAGGCAAAAATAAAACCTGCCGTTTCATTAACCCCGGCAAAAAACTGCCGCGAAATAATTGTCGCCAACGCTCCGTAAAGAAAGAAATCATACCACTCGAATACCGTACCGAGTGATGAGGCGAGAATAACGCGACGTTCCTCGCCTGACATGGGCCGCTTTCCAGCCACTATTTCAGCTTGCATTCTTTTCCCTCCACTTGCCCCCAGATGCAACATGTCATGAGAAGGCGGGGGTGAAAATCCAATACCCATCATATTTTTGAGGAAATGAGCGACATATATTTCCGCTGATGTCCCTTTCCAGGAATCTGCGCGCCTTTTTTTGGACTAATGTCAGCCATCAGCTTTATCCTGCCGCCGCCATAAGTCCCGATACCGGGCGTATGCCTGCGGCCCTGCCGGATCGTCATATGTTCTCCACATGTACCGTGTTCCGGCCGCTGATGAGCGGCGGAAATATGGCGCGCGCGGAATCCTTTCATAATTAAAACATAATAAATCAAACGAACTATCAATGTTCGGCGGGCCTCCGGCCGGACAGCCTGGCGGCCCGCAAGCATCCCCGCCAGAAAACGGGAGTTCCTGTTGCCGGATATTGCCAGTCGCCCGAGTCCTCCGGAAATCTTCAATTTTGTCGGTCAGCTTACGGATAGATACGCTAAGACTGCGACTTTTAGTCCCACAGACCGGGACGGAAGTATTTTCCAAGCTTGTGCGCGTACAATGTCCGAATACAGACATGTTTTGTAATAACAGGCCTTGCTTTACACGTTAAACAGTGTGCATATGGTCGATTACCGGCCCCGGGTAAGGACTGCCGGGTGGCGTTATGCCGTTTGCGGACTTGATCTGCGCCCATGATAGTCCCTCTTCCCGATCTGTCCCCCCTCGCGTAACCAGGCCGGGCGAAATATCGAGCTAAGGATTCAACGAATGGCACCGAAGAAGCTGAGCGGCAACTTTGATCTTGAAAACTCGCTGAGCCACCTGCTGCGCCGCGCGCAGCAGTTCGCCTACGAGAAGTTTGTGCAGCATATGGGAAATTCCTCCCTCACACCCCGGCAGTTCATCGTTCTGTTCGCCGTGAATGAGGAGGAGGGCCTGAGTCAGACGGATCTGGTCAACCGCACGGGCATCGACCGTTCGACCCTCGCCGACATGGTGAGCCGGATGATCAAGGCCTCGCTGATCGCGCGTGAACGGACGGCCGAGGATGCCCGCGCAAACGCGGTCCGCCTCACCGCCGCCGGCAAACGCGCCTTGCAACAGGCCATGCCGAAGGCCATTGAGGCCGAGCTTGCGCTGCTGAGCCTCCTTCCCAAGGGCATTCAGGCCGAGCTTCTCAAGGCGCTGAGCCATCTGGCCCGCGCTGTAGAGGCCAACCGTTCCAACGACAAGCCCACCGTCAAAAAGGCCCCGGCGAAGAAGGCCGCGGCGACCAAAAAGACGCCCGTGAAAAAGGCGGCTCCGGCCACCAAGAAAGCTCCGGCAAAGAAGGCCGCCGCAACAAAGGCAGCGCCGAAAGCCGCCGCCAAGACCACCCGCCGCCGCGCGAGCTGATTTAACGCACCTGATGCGGGCGATGAGCAATTCAAAACTGAAGGCGTCGCGAAAGCGGCGCCTTTTGTCATTCTGGCTCATGCGCCGCAAATCAGGGGGCCAATGCCGCCTTTGAGACTGCGGGCAGGATTTCGGTGTCGATCAGATCGGCGTCGATCGGGCCCACATGCTTGTAGATGATGCGGCCCCGTCCATCGACCACATAGGTTTCAGGCACGCCATAAACGCCCCAGTCGATGGAGGACTGCCCCTTGCTGTCCGCGCCCACACGGGTGAACGGATTGCCGAGCTGGGCGAGGAATGTCCGGGCGGCATCAGGATCGTCTTTATAGTTGATGCCGAAAATCGGCACCGCCGTTCTGGTTCTGAGCAGATCCAGCAGCGGAGCCTCTGCCCGGCACGGCACACACCATGACGCCCAGACATTGACGATGACCGGCGTGCCATGGCCGAAATCCACACTCGCAAGACCGGACCTGTCCAGTCCCTCGACCGGTGGCAGAGAGAACTGCGGCACCGGGCGGCCGATCATGGCCGAGGGCACGACGGAGGGATCACCCTGAAAGATGGCGACATAGAAGAGAATGGCGATGCCCGCGAAAATGGCGACAGGCAGCAGCGCAATGATGGGCAATCGTTTCAAGAGGGCACATTCTTTGCGGGCGCGCGCCTGCGACCCACCACCTCGTTGGCCTCCTCCAGCTGGGCGGCAAGCCGCTTCTGCCTGCGGTAATCCAGCGTGCTCTGGATAATGAGCCCGCCAATGATCAGAAGAGCCAGCCCGTAGGCGGGCCAGACATAGCCCGCATAGCCGCCCATGGAGAGAAATTCGGCAAATGTGCTCACGCTGACCGCCCTCCGGCAAAACCCGCCTGGGCCAGACGCAGGGCCCGCACCCGTCGGCGCAGGATTTCAGCGCGCATCCTCAACAGCAACAGAGCCACGAACAATACGGTGAACCCCGTAGCCATGATCAGCAACGGCGCCAGCATGGACGGGGCGATGGTGGGCCCACCCATGCGGAACACGCTGGCGGGCTGGTGCAGCGTGTTCCACCAATCCACCGAGAATTTGATGATCGGCAAATCCACCGCGCCGACCAGCGCGAGGATCGCGCCCGCGCGCGCGCCGCGCGAGGGTTCGTCGAAGGCGTTCACCAGCGCCATATAGCCGAGATAGAGAAAGCACAGCACCAGCACGGAAGTCAGCCGCGCATCCCACACCCACCAGGTGCCCCACATGGGCTCGCCCCACAGGGAACCCGCCACCAGGCAGACCAGCGTGAAGCCC
>JAATFR010000295.1 GCA_015655095.1 Hyphomicrobiales bacterium
CATGGCCAGCGTATCCGGCGAGACACCGGCCTTGAGCGAAAGGAAATAATCGGAGAAATCGAGCCCGCCCATCAGGACGCCGATCGACGGCATCAGGATGTCGGAGACCAGCGAGGTGACGATGCCGGTGAAGGCCGCGCCGATGATAATGCCGACCGCAAGGTCGACGACATTGCCCTTGAGGGCGAACTCCCGGAATTCTTTAAGCATGGAGTACGCATACCTTTTTACTGTCAGTTCCTGTTTACTGACCGCGTCTGTGCTCTTCCAGGCGCGGCATGATCTCGACGAAATTGCAGGGTTGAAAACGGTAGTCGAGCTGGAATCGCAGGATTTCGTCCCAACCATCCTTGCAGGCGCCGGGTGATCCGGGCAAGGCGAAAAGGTAAGTGCCGTGAGCGATGCCTGCCGTCGCCCGCGACTGGATCGTCGAGACGCCGATTTTGCCATAGCTGATCGCGTGAAAAACGGCGGCGAAGCCCTCTATTTCCTTCTCATAGACGGATTTAAAGGCTTCCGGCGTGACATCGCGCCCGGTCAGGCCGGTGCCCCCGGTCGAAATCACCACGTCGATTTCCGGGTCTGAAATCCAGCGCAGAAGCTGGCGGTGAATCTGGTGAAAATCATCGGTGACAATAGCGCGGGCGGCAAGAATATGGCCTGCGCCCTCGATGCGCTGGGCCAGCGTGTCGCCTGACCTGTCCGTATCAGGCGTTCGGGTATCGGAAACCGTCATGACGGCGATGCGGACGGGAATAAAGGGGCGGTTTTCGTCAATGCCGGGCATGGGGCCTCGCAGATGTGCTCAGGCGACTGATGGAGCTGATGGATGAGAGAGGGTAACTCTGTCCTCAGCGTGCGGCAAAGGCGTCATCGCCCGTCGGCGAGTTCGAGTCGTAAACCGGCCAGCCACCGGAAGCGGTTTCATCCAGCGTGCGCGACGGCGAGCCGAGGCGGTCGCGATAAATCCAGAAATTGGTGACGACGCGCTCGATATAGTTGCGCGTCTCCGACATTGGAATGCTTTCGATGAAGAGCAGCGGGTCGTTCTGGTAATCCACGCTTGAAAGCCAGCGGTTCAGGTTGCCGGGTCCACCGTTGTAGGCCGAAGTGACCATAAAGAGGTTGCCGTTGGTAGCCCCGAAGCTCAGCAGCTCCTTGATGTATTGTTGGCCCATCGACATGTTAACCTGCGGATCGAACAACTGGTCCGCACCCGAATAGTTCATCGAGGCGGTGCGCGCGATATGGACGGCTGTGGCGGGCATGATCTGCATCAGGCCGCGCGCGCCGGCGGTTGAGGTCGCGCCTGCGCGAAAGCTGCTTTCCTGGCGGGCGACGGCATAAACAAGGGCGGGGTCTACCTCGAAGCCCCCTGCGGGCTTGTACTTGGGCACCGGATAGAGCGCCGCGTTCATCATGATCGAGCCATTGGGACCGGTCGCGGAGGGCACGTCCACGGCGCGGGCGAGCTGCATCTGCACGGCGGCGAGGCCAAGCTTCCACGCCAGCGCAACCAGCGTGCCGTCAAGGCCCTGATCAACCCGGTTGGCGGCCCGGACCAGTTCGGCCTCGGCCCATTGCGGCTTGTCGACCTGTGAGAGCGCGACGGCGCGCGCCGCGCTCGGGTCGCTCAGCAGATGCTGGCAGGCGGCCTGATCGAGAGGCGGCTCAACCCAGGTGATGTCGGTTTCACGGCCAAGCAGGCGAGAGGAGATCATGCCGTAGAGCGTCGGGCCGGTCTTGGCGGAGAGTTCCAGCATGTCGGCGACATGCTGCGGCTTTTCCGCCGCCATATAGGCGCGGGCCGCCCAGAAGCCGCCACCGGAACGGGTCCAGTTGTTCACATTGTCCGAAAGGGCGAGCCGGTTGAAATGGGCGGCGGCGTCATCGAATTTCTGGAGCCGCCAGGCGGCAAGCCCGCCGTACCAGTCCAGCAGCGGGGCCATGGTTGCGCCGGCGGCACTGACATTGCTGGTGATCGCATAGGCGACGGGGCTCTGCCGGCTCAGATAGGCGGAGGTGGAAATGACCTCGACGAGCTTGGCGTATTCGCCTTCCGTCAATTGCGGCCGCACAGCTGCGATATAGGGGATGGCACTTGCGCCATTGCCTTGCGCGAGACGCGCCCGGGCTGTCTTTTCTGCCTTGAAATAGGTTTTGGTGAGCGAAACGCGCACCGTTTCAGCCACGGCGTTGCTGGCGTCGGCCCCGCCCCGGCTCACGTTCGCCACGAAGATCGGACGGGGCAGCGGCGCGGACTTGACCGGCACCAGCACGGTCTTGCTGACGAGCTTGGCCTTTTTCTTGCCCTTGCCCTTGGTTTTTACCTTCACCGTCTTGCGGATGGGCTTGGGCTTGAGCTTCAGGCCCAGCTGGTACATCTGCCCCGCGACCGGAAGATCGGCGTAGCTCTGCATCCATTTCACGACATTGGTGTAGCTGGTGCGATAGCCATTGGCGGCGGCATAGCGGTCGTAAAGCACATAACCGGCGAGGCGCTTGTCGGAAACCTGGGCCATCAGCCGGTCGGCCGTCGCCCAGTCGCGGCGCTTCTGGGCCATGAATATCTGCTGGTAGAGCTCGCGGTCGGAGGCGGAGAGGATTTTCACCTCATCTGTGGCGGCAGGCAGGACATTGCTGCTGGCCTGGGCCCGGACAGGCGCGGAATTGAGGGTCATGCCAGGCAGGGCGACGCCAAGCGCGATCGCAGCGGTCAGGCACCATGAAAGAGCACGGCGCGCGACGGGCAAACGCCCGGCTGATGGCACAGGCATAGACGCCTCAGACATGGATGCCGGAGAATTCCCCACGCACAATTCCCTCTGGATGGCCTGCGCAAAGCGCGCCCCTGCGGCCATGTCCTCTAACGCTGAACGAAGATAATATTGAGACATAGAAAAGACGGCTTGGCAAGCGGGGATTTTGACACTTATATGTAAAATTAGTGTTTTATTGCGGTGCATTAGGAAAGATTCTCGATTTTATGCTTTAAAGAAAGGAAGTCGCGCCAGGCAAAGCGTTTCTGCGCGGGCTGGCGCAACAGATAGGCGGGGTGGAAAACCGGAAGCGCGGGCACGTCGCGGCTGCCGATTCGATAGCTGGTCCAGCGTCCCCGCAGTTTCATGATGCCTTCCGGGGTGTTGAGCATCTGCTTGGCCGAGACGCCGCCCAGAAAGACCAGAATATCGGGATCAACCAGTTCAATCTGGCGTTCGATGAAGGGCATGCAGACAGCTTGCTCAGCAGGAGTCGGGGTACGGTTGCCCGGTGGCCGCCAGGGCAGCACATTGGCGATGTAGACCTTCGTGCGGTCAAGGCCGATGGACGCCAGCATCCGGTCCAGCAACTGGCCCGAGACGCCGACGAAGGGCAGGCCCTGAATATCCTCGTCACGGCCCGGGGCCTCGCCGACAAGCATGATCCGGGCCTCGGGATTGCCGTCCGAGAAGACGAGATTCTTGGCTGTGAACTTGAGGGCGCAGCCGTCATAGGCGGCAAGGGCCTCCCTCAGCTCATCAAGGCTCTGGCAGCGCGCGGCAATGTCGCGGGCGATGCTGGCGGATGCATCCTGCTCCAGCGGAATTGTCCGGGGCGCGCCGGCGGGAAATGCAGACCGCGCGACGGGCGATGTGCGTGTCTGCGCGGGTGGAGCGGATCGCACGGCGGAGGGCGCAGCCGCAGCCTGAGCAGGAGCCGGGGCCAGGTCGTAGCGGTTCACAGACACGTCCGAGAGCGCCTCGGTCACGCCGGCGGCAGCATAATATTGGAGAAGGGCGATGGCTTCCGCCCGGCTGATATTCAAGGGATCCATGCCGTCCTGCATGTCATTCTCAACTGGAGGTCGCTTCCGCTATCTTTCACTGTCTCGCGCTTGCCACAAAGCGCTAAAACCGGGCTTGCCGGGCCGATTTGGCGCTTATGCAAACGTTGACCAATTCCAAGCAAGGCACCATAACGAAACTCGCTTGTATATCGAATGATGTAACCGGGCCATGGCTTCATGCCCCAGGAACCCGGAACATTGTTCGGCAACGGCGCATACGCTTCTGTAGGACGAACGGGAAGAAGGGCGCAAAGCCCACCGGAGAATAATTGATGAGCGAAGACACAGTGCTGCCTGAACGCGAGTCCATGGAATATGACGTCGTGATCGTGGGCGGCGGACCTGCCGGACTTTCAGCCGCGATCCGGCTGAAGCAGCAGGCCATCGAGCAGGATTTCGAGATTTCCGTCTGCCTGATCGAAAAGGGTTCGGAAGTCGGCGCGCACATATTATCCGGCGCGGTGATTGATCCCGTTGGCCTCGACACGTTGATCCCGAACTGGCGCGAACTGGATGCGCCGGTCGATACGCCCGTGACGGCCGACCATTTCATCTATCTGGGGCCATCGGGCGGCGTACGCCTGCCCAATTTCGCCTTTCCGCCGCTGATGAACAATCACGGCAACTATATCGTCAGCCTCGGCAATGTCTGCCGCTGGCTCGCCACCCAGGCCGAAGAGCTGGGCGTCGAAATTTACCCAGGCTTTGCCGGGGCCGAGGTTCTCTACAATGAGGATGGCTCGGTGCGCGGCGTCGCGACCGGCGACATGGGCGTGGCCAGGGATGGCCACCACAAGGACAGCTACACCCGCGGCATGGAGCTCGTCGGCAAATATACTTTCTTTGCGGAAGGCGTGCGGGGTTCGCTTTCCAAGCAACTGATCGCCAGATTCGGTCTGGCCGATGGCCGCTCGCCGCAGAAGTTCGGCATCGGCCTCAAGGAGCTCTGGCAGGTCGATCCGGCCAGGTTCAAGAAGGGTCTGGTCCAGCACACGCTCGGCTGGCCGCTCGACAATGCCACCGGCGGCGGTTCTTTCCTCTATCATTTCGGCGACAATCTGGTTTCGGTCGGGTTCGTTGTTCATCTCAACTACAAGAACCCCTATCTTTCACCGTTCGACGAGTTCCAGCGCTTCAAGCAGCACCCGATGATCCGGGGCGTGTTCGAGGGTGGCAAGCGCATCTCCTATGGCGCGCGTGCGATCACCGAGGGCGGCTTCCAGTCGGTGCCGAAGCTCACCTTCCCGGGCGGCGCGCTGATCGGCTGCTCGGCGGGCTTTGTCAACGTGCCCCGCATCAAGGGCAGCCACAACGCGATGCTGACCGGCATCATGGCGGCCGACGCCGCTTTCGAGGCGGTCAAGGCCGGGCGCGCGGCGGATGAGCTGGTCGCCTATGCGCAGGCCTATGAGCACAGCCCCGTCTACAGGGATCTGAAGCGCGTTCGCAACGTGAAGCCATTCCTGACGAAGTTCGGCACCTTCCTTGGCACGCCACTCGGCGCCATCGACATGTGGATGAACAATCTGGGGATTGGCTTGCCGTTCACCCTGAAGCACACCAAGGCCGATCATGAGTCGATCAGCAAGGCCAAGGATTGCAAGCCGATCGCCTATCCCAGGCCCGACGGCAAGATTTCGTTCGACAAGCTGTCTTCGGTCTTTCTGTCGGCGACCAATCATGAGGAGGACCAGCCGGTCCATCTCAAGCTCAAGGATCCCTCGATCCCGATCGACTTCAACCTGCCGATGTATGACGAGCCGGCCCAGCGCTATTGCCCGGCCGGCGTTTACGAGGTGGTCCGGGATGCGGCGGGCGATAATCCCCGGTTTCAGATCAATGCGCAGAATTGTGTCCATTGCAAAACCTGCGACATCAAGGATCCGACCCAGAATATCGTCTGGACCGTGCCCGAAGGTGCTGGAGGTCCGAACTATCCCAATATGTAGCCAGATCGCCCGGCGGCCTTCGTGTCCGCGCCATGTTCACAGCCCCGACGATGGGTTAAGCTCTGCCGAAGCGCCCGGTTTTCTGACGGAGACCGGGCACATTCATGCCCTGGCTGGCGGTGACGGTTTCCGCTTTCCGCCTGAAGCGAGTTGATGATGGTGTTGTGCTTGTCGAGTGTCCCCGCCTGTCAGGGGCCCCGCAAATGGCTGATGCTTGCGGTGCTGGCTGGATGGAGCCTTTCCCTTGCCGGATGCGCGACAACGGACAGGTCGCAGGCGCCATCGGGCACGCTTTACGGCAATTACCTCGCGGCCCGCTACGCGACCTCCCAGCACCAGACCGAACGCGCCGCATCCTATTATCATGACGCTCTCGCTATCGACCCGTCGAGCGACGTGCTGCTGGAGCGTGCCTTTCTGATGTCGGTGGCAGCTGGCGACATAGACCGCGCGCTCGCCATTTCGGAACCCTTGCTCAAGGTCGACCCTTCAGACCGTCTCGCCCGGCTGGTGCTTGCCCTTCATGACGTGAAGGATGAAAGTTATGACACAGCCAAGGAGGAACTGAAGGCGGCCGCGCCCGGTCCTTTCGCCGAACTGATCGGGACGCTGACGCGGGCCTGGGCGTCCGCCGGGCAGGGCAAGAAGGATGAGGCGATCAAGGCGCTCGACACATTCAAGGGCCGAGACGCCTTCGATCTGTTCCGCGTCTATCATCAGGCTCTCATCCTCGACATGCTTGGCGACGCGAAGGGGGCTGAAGCCGCCTATCTCGACGCCATGGGCCAGACCGGCTCGACCAGCATCCGCATCGTGCTCGCCTATGCGAGCTTCCTCGACAGGGGGGGCCATGCGGGTCGCGCGCGCACCGTGATCCAGCAATATCAGGCGCTGGCGCCGGACAATCCGCTGACGGAGCAGGCTCTGAAGTCTCTCGACGACAAGGAAATGTTGCCGCCGCTGGTCGCCTCCCCCGCGGAAGGCGTGGCGGAAGCGCTCTACGGGCTTTCAAGCGCGCTGGTGCGCGACCAGGGCGTCGATCTGGCCGAGCTCTATGTCAATCTCGCGCTCTATCTGAGGCCTGATTTCGATCTCGCCCAGATTCTGCTGGCGGAGGTTTATGAGCAGGACAAGCGCTTCGACATGGCGGCGAAGCTCTATCGCTCGATCAATCCGGCCTCGCCTCTTTATCCAGATGCGCAGATACAGGCGGCGCTGGCGCTCGACCAGCAGGGCAAGGATAGCGAGGCTCTCGCGCTGTTGCGAGACATAGAGGCCAAAAACCCGCGTCTGACCGATGCCGTGATCGCGCAGGCCGACATATTGCGCGGCAATCAGAAGTTCGCGGAAGCGACTCCTCTTTATGCGCGCGCCATCGCCATGACCGGTGGCAAGCAGGACCCGCGCTTCTGGACGCTCTATTATGCGCGCGGCATCTGTTATGAGCGCACGGGCCAGTGGCCGTTGGCGGAAAAGGACCTCAAGCTGGCGCTTGAGCTTTCTGACGACAATCCGATGGTCCTGAACTATCTGGGCTATTCATGGATTGAGCAGCGCAAGAATCTCGGTCAGGCGCTCGATATGCTGAAAAAGGCCGTGGAGGCAAAGCCGGATGACGGCTTTGTGATCGACAGTCTCGGCTGGGCCTATTTCAAGCTCGGCCATTATGATCAGGCAGTGGAATATCTGGTCCGCTCAGTGGAGCTTGAGCCGAATGATGCGACCATCAACGAGCATCTGGGCGATGCCTTGTGGATGGCGGGCGACAAGATCAACGCGCGGTTCCAGTGGGCTCATGCGCTGGAAATGAAGCCGGACGCGGACAAGGTGAAGCCGTTACAGCAAAAGCTCGTCTTCGGTCTCGATTTCTCGACGACTTCCGCCGATTCCGGTGCGCGGCAAGCCATGCCGGGCTCCTGAGCCCTGATCCGGGAGGCCGTCTTGTCTGAGGTCATTTCAGGCGTGATCGAAACCGCGCGGGCGAAGATCAACCTGTCCCTGCGGGTTCTGGGGCGCAGGGCTGACGGCTATCATGAACTGGGCAGCCTCGTGGTCTTTGCCGGGGTGGGTGATCGTCTTTCCTTCGAAGCGGCCGACAATCTCTCCCTTGAAGTGACAGGGCCGTTCGGCGCGTCTCTCCATGATGAGGCTGAAAATCTGGTGCTGCGGGCGGCCCGGGCGCTGCGCGCGGCATCCGGGTGCGCGAAGGGCGCGCATATCATTCTCGACAAGCGCCTGCCGGTGGCGTCAGGCATCGGCGGCGGTTCGGCCGATGCCGCCGCCACGCTGCGCGGGCTTGCGCGCCTGTGGGGCGTTTCAGCCGATCTTGAGGGATTGGCGTTAGGCCTTGGGGCCGATGTGCCGGTCTGTCTTGAAAGCGCCCCGGTGCTGATGGAGGGCATCGGCGAGCGTCTGCGTCCCGTGCCGCCCCTGCCGCCGCTTCATCTGGTGCTGGTCAATCCGGGGATCGGGGTTTCGACGGCCAGGGTGTTCGGCTTGCTGGCCGCGCCTGCCTTGTCGGCTCGGCTGCCCGTGGATTCATTATGGCGCGAAGGCGGATTTCCCGACTGGCTCGCGGCCCGACCAAATGATCTGGAGGGGCCATCCCGCAAGCTCTGTCCTGAAATCGGCGGGGTCATTGAGGCGCTGGCGGCAACGAAGGACTGCCTGCTTGCCCGCATGTCCGGGTCGGGAGCCACCTGTTTCGGGCTTTATGCCGGGGAAGGGGCCGCTCAAGCTGCCGCGCAGGGGCTGCGCGCGCGCTATCGCGGCTGGTGGATCGTCGCGACCGGAACTCAGTAGCTGCGGCTGACGCAGAAATCGGCCAGATCGATGAGAGCCGATCGGAAGGCGCAATCCGGGAAGATCGCCAGCGCGTCCTTGGCCATGGCGGCATAATGGCGCGCGCGGTTGATCGTGTCGTCGAGCGCGGCATGGCACTTCATCAGTTCGAGCGCGGTTTCAAGATCGCCCTCTTTCTGCTCTCCAGCCTGAAGAGTGCGCTGCCAGAAGGCTCGTTCCTCGGCCTTGCCGCGCCGGAAGGCGAGAACCACGGGTAGCGTGATCTTGCCCTCGCGGAAATCATCCCCGACATTCTTGCCGAGCGTCGCCGCCCGGCCTGAATAGTCGAGGGCGTCGTCGACAAGCTGGAAGGCAATGCCGAGATTGCGGCCATAGGATTCAAGGGCAAGTTCTTCATCGCCCGATTTGGCCGCGATCACGGCTCCGACCTCGGCGGCGGCTGAAAAAAGCGCGGCGGTCTTGGCTGAAATGACCCGCAGATAGGCGTCCTCGGTGGTGCTGGTGTCCTTGGCGGCGGCAAGCTGCATCACCTCGCCTTCCGCGATCACGGCGGCGGCGTTGGAGAGAATTTCAAGGGCGCGCAAGGAGCGGGTTTCGACCATCAGCTTGAAGGCGCGGCCTAGCAGGAAGTCGCCAACCAGCACGCTGGCCTGATTGCCCCAGACCTTGCGTGCGGTTTCCTGGCCCCGGCGCAAATTGCTTTCATCCACCACATCATCATGAAGCAGCGTGGCCGTGTGCATGAACTCGACGGCGGCGGCGAGCTTGACGTGATCGAGGCCACCATAGCCGCACAGGCGGGCCGCAGCGATGGTGATCATCGGGCGCAGGCGCTTGCCACCGGAATTGATCAGATGGTTGGCCAGATCGGGGATCATGGGGACGTCGGAGAGCATGCGGTCGCGGATAAACTCGTCCACCGCGTCCATATCCGGTTTGACGAGGGCTTGCAGGGCAGAGATCGCATTCTGGCTGCGATTGCGATCATCCTCGAGCGGAACGACAACTCCCAAGACCGGCTCCCGATTTTCTGCGCTTGTGGCTATAGTTGCCTGCATGTCCGCTGGTCTATATCCGGTTTTCCGGGATGAGCATAGGTGTGGGGGGGCGGTCGCGGCAAGTTGCCCACGTCATGTGTTGCTCCCAACTCACAAGTGGTAAAAAAGACACGTCCATATAAAGTGGAAAAATATGCGCGAGCTGACCCGGACCAATGACGTGATTTTCATTTCCTTTCTGGAGCACAGGCTTGGGGAGGAGGGGATTGATGTCCTCGTGCTCGACCAGTTCACCAGCGTGCTTGAAGGCTCGGCAGGGGCCATTCCGCGTCGGTTGATGGTGCTGGAAGATGATTATCCCGCCGCCTGCAAGGTGCTGGCCGAGGCAGAGAGCCTGCGCTCATGACTGTGGAATCTGCAGCAGAAACAGGCTGGACCGAGGACGGGTTTCTGGGCGGGCGGCTTTCGATCCGCCAGCCCCGGACCGGCTACCGGGCAGGCGTTGATGCCGTGATGCTGGCCGCCTCTCTCTCTGTGAAAGCCGGGGAAAGGGTGCTGGAAGCGGGGCTTGGGGTGGGCGTCGCCTCGCTTTGTCTTGCCTCGAGAGTACCCGGTGTCCTCATGACGGGGATCGAGATCCAGCCCGATCTTGCGGAAGCGGCCCGCGCCAATGCGGTGCGGAACGGCATTTCCGGACTTGAGGTCATGGTGGGGGATCTACGCGCCCGCATGAAGGACTGGGCCGGGCAGGGCCTTCTGCCCGGCATTTTCGATCATGTGTTCAGCAATCCGCCCTACTTCGATCATGAGAGCCATGCGCTGCCGCCGGACGGAGGCAAGGCCGTGGCGCATGCCATGGCGGCGGGCGGCCTTGAAGGCTGGGTCCGGTTCTGCTCTGTCATGGCGCGCCCCGGGGGCGGTGTTACTTTTGTTCACCGGAGCGAGGCGCTGCCGGAATTGCTGGGCGAAATGAGCAAATTGCTGGGCGGGATTGAGGTCTTTCCGCTCTGGCCGCGCGAGGGCGCTCCGGCCGGGCGCATACTGGTGCGGGGCCTCAGGGGGAGCCGCGCGCCATTCCGCCTCCATGGGGGCCTCGTGCTCCATGGCGAGGGCAACAGCTTCACGCCGCTCGCAGAGGCGGTGCTGAGGGCGGGCGCAGCGCTGCCCTTTTCCTGATCAGTCCAGCAGCACGAGGGAGGGGAGCAACATCCAGCTCCTGAGCGCCAGCACCAGCGTAATGCAGGGCCTGCGCAGTCTTGCCGAGAGCAGTTGATGGACCATCTGGCACAGAATGTTGTGTTTCTCGACCATTCCCACAGTCTGCGCGCCGGATTTGAATAAAGACTTAATTGATCCAGCATTGACCCGGCGGACAGGCGTAAAAATACCGGGGCGCTTGAGGGCAGGCTCCTGTGCGCTTATGTGTGGTGCACATCACGCAAGAGGTTTAGCCGCATGTCGCTCTATCAGGTCTTTATGGATTTTCTTTCCTCGCTCACAGGGGAGGCGAAGTCGGTTGTGCCGGTGGTGCGCCTTCAGGGCGTCATCGGCGGGAGCAGGCCCATGCAGGCCGGACTCAATCTGGCCTCTGTCGCGGGCACGCTGGAAAAGGCGTTCAGCATGAAGGGGGCGAAGGCCGTGGCGCTGGCGATCAATTCGCCAGGCTGATCGCCGGTCCAGTCCGCGCTCATCTACAAGCGCATCCGGGCGCTGGCCGAGGAAAAGAACCTGCGTGTCTATGCCTTTGCCGAGGATGTGGCGGCCTCCGGCGGCTATATGCTGGCCTGCGCGGCTGACGAGATTTATGTCGATGAAAGCTCCATTTTGGGCTCCATCGGCGTTATTTCAGCGGGTTTCGGCTTTCCGGAACTGCTGAAAAAGGTCGGCATCGAGCGCCGGGTCTACACTTCGGGCGAGAACAAGTCGGGGCTTGATCCGTTCCAGCCCGAGCGGGCCGAGGACATTGAGCGCCTCAAGGCGCTTCAGGCCGACGTGCACGAGAATTTCAAAGATTTGGTGCGGGCCAGCCGCGGGGCAAAGCTGCGCCAGGATGATCCGGACCTTTTCACCGGCGCCTTCTGGGCCGGAAAGCAGGCGGTGGAGCGGGGTCTTGCCGACGGAATCGGCGATCTGCGAAGCATCATGCGCCGGAACTTCGGTGACGAGGTGAAGCTCAAGGTGGTCGGCGGGGGCCGTTCATGGGTGAAATTACCGTTCGGGCGGTCGCAGGGGCCGGATATGGGCCATGAAATGGCCCCATTTGCTGGTCTAAATGGCCAGGCCTTGTGGACGGGACTGTTGGACGCACTCGAAGCCCGTTTCCATTGGGGCAAGTTTGGGCTTTAATAGTCTGGCCTGCCTGGAAGTCTCCCTGAGCCCGTTTTGCAGGGAGAACAGGGAGCGATAAAGGATGAAAAGAGGGATAACGATGATGAGCAATGTGGTTTTCACGGCTGTTCTGATGGCGGTGGCATATACGGCTTATCGCGCCCTCACCAAGGCTGCCGAGCAGCGCCGCCGCGCCGTATTCGCGGAATTCAACAGGCGCAAGGCTCAGGCCACCGGCGAACCGCGCGATCTTGGCCGCCTGCGCCAGATTGAAGGGGGCGTCTACGTCCCCGAGCACGACGCGCGTTCCTGATTTCAAAAGGCTTCCGGCCGTCCCCGCCTTGACCGGGCAGGGGCCGCGCCGCTAACGTGCGCGCGCCTTCGGCGGGAAACCGCCGGGGCGCTTTTTATTTGCCCTGCTCTGGTTGCAGGGCTCTAGCGTGAGGCTGAAGTGACCCGCTCGATTCCCGCAGAGCACGCCTTCCAGAACCTGATACTGACGCTCCAGCATTTCTGGGCGGAACAAGGCTGCGTGATTCTGCAACCTTATGACATGTCGGTGGGCGCGGGCACCTTTCATCCGGCGACCACGCTGCGCGCGCTTGGACCGCGCCACTGGAAGGCCGCCTATGTGCAGCCTTCGCGTCGGCCGACCGACGGGCGCTATGGCGAAAATCCGAACCGCTTTCAGCATTATTACCAGTTTCAGGTGATCCTGAAGCCCTCGCCCGACAATCTTCAGGAACTGTTCCTCCAGAGCCTCTATGCGCTCGGCATCGACCCGAAAAATCATGACATCCGCTTTGTCGAGGACGACTGGGAAAGCCCGACCCTGGGCGCCTGGGGCCTTGGCTGGGAGGTCTGGTGCGACGGCATGGAAGTATCCCAGTTCACCTATTTCCAGCAGGTGGGCGGCGTCGAATGCGATCCCGTCTCGGGTGAACTCACCTATGGGCTGGAGCGCCTCGCCATGTATATCCAGGGCGTGGACAATGGCTATGAGCTTGAATTCAACGGCGCGGAAGGGGCGGACCGTCTCACCTATGGCGATGTCTTCCTGCAGAACGAGCAGGAATTCTCGGCTTATAATTTCGAGGCCGCCGACACCGAAATGCTGTTCCGCCACTTCGCCGATGCGGAGAAGGAATGCCACGCGCTGCTGGACCGCGACAAGCCGTTGCCCCTGCCCGCTTACGATCAGGTCATCAAGGCCTCGCATAATTTCAATCTGCTCGATGCCCGCGGCGTTATTTCCGTAACCGAGCGGCAGGCCTATATCGGCCGGGTGCGCGCGCTTTCGCGGCGCTGCGCCGAGGCCTGGCTGAAGACGCCGCAGGCGCAGGCCGCGCGGGGAGCATGATCATGTCGGAACTGCTGCTCGAACTTTTCTCGGAAGAAATCCCCGCCCGGATGCAGAAGCGCGCGAGCGAGGATCTGCAGCGGCTCATGCTCGAAGGGCTGAAGGAAGCGGGCGTGGAGCCCGCAGCCGCCCGCGCTTTCGTGACGCCGCGCCGCCTGACCCTGCTGCTCGAGGGCCTGCCCGCGCGCACGCCCGATACGTGTGAGGAAAAGAAGGGCCCTAAGGTTGGCGCGCCGGAACAGGCCATTCAGGGCTTTCTGCGCGGCGCGGGCCTCGCCTCGATTGAAGAGGCGCAGATACAGGAAGACAAGAAGGGCGCCTTCTATATCGCCACGATTGAAAAGCCGGGGCGGGCCACGGCGGACGTGATCGCCGCGCTTGTACCGCAGATCATACGTTCCTTTCCATGGCCGAAATCCATGCGCTGGGGCACGCGGACGTTGCGCTGGGTAAGGCCGCTGCAATCGATCCTGTGCCTGTTCGCGGGCGAGATCGTGCCTTTCGAGATCGAGGGCATCGTGGTCGGGGATGTGACGCGCGGCCACCGCTTCATGGCGCCGGAAAGCTTCAGCGTCGCCAATTTCGATGATTATGTGGCGAAGCTTTACAGCGCGAAAGTTATCCTCGATTCAGCCGAGCGCGCGCGGATCATTCGCGCTGGCGCGAAAGAGCTTGCGCAAGAGGCCGGGCTGCAGCTTGTCGAGGACGAGGCGCTGATCGCGGAAGTGGCCGGGCTCGTCGAATGGCCGGTGCCGCTGCTGGGGGCGATCGACGATGAATTCATGGCGGTGCCGCAGGAGGTGCTGACCTCGACCATGCGCGCCAACCAGAAATATTTCGCGCTGACCTATGGCAACGGCAAGCTTGCGCCGCGCTTCGTGGTGGTGGCGAACCTGATCGCGGAAGATGGCGGCAAGGCCATCGTCAACGGCAATGAGCGCGTGCTGCGCGCCCGCTTCTCCGATGCCCGCTTCCTGTGGGAGCAGGACAAGAAGGTGCGCCTTGAAGACCGCCTGCCGCAGCTTGAGAAAGTGGTGTTCCAGGCGCAACTGGGCACAGTGCGCGAGAAGGCCGAGCGGATCGTAAGGCTGGCGCGCGAGCTTGCGGCCTTTGTGCCGGGGGCTGATGCGGACAAGGCGGAAATCGCAGGCGGTCTCGCCAAGGCCGATCTCGTCACCGGCATGGTGGGCGAGTTCCCCGAACTGCAAGGCCTGATGGGGAGCTATTATGCAAAGGCGGACGGCCTCGGCGACGAGATTGCCGACGCTATTGCCGAACATTATTCGCCGGTCGGGCCGTCCGACGATGTGCCCGAAAGCCCGCTCGGCAAGGTCATCGCGCTGGCGGACAAGATCGATACGCTGACCGGATTCTGGGCGATAGACGAGAAGCCGACCGGATCGAAAGATCCGTACGCGTTGCGGCGCGCGGCGCTGGGCATCGTCCGGATCATTCTGGATGGACATGTACGTATAAATCTATTGCAGCAGATCTTGGCGGCAATTGGCAACATTGACCGCTATACCTTGAATTCCCTTGCAGAACAGCAAGCCTCTGTTGTCTTTGAGGCGCAAAATCTTGGTCTGCCACATATAAAGGAACAGTTATATTCGATAGATCTTGGGGGGGAATATGAAGGTCGTTACGAATCAATTAGCAAAAGTCTTCTTTTATTCTTTATTGATCGCCTGAAAGTCTATCTGCGTGATCGCGGCGCACGGCATGATCTGGTGGATGCGGTGTTTGCGCTCGAAGGCCAGGATGACCTCGTGCTGATCGTGAAGCGGGTGGAGGCGCTGGGCGCTTTCCTTGCAACGGAAGATGGCGCGAACCTGCTCGCGGGCTACAAGCGCGCATCGAACATTCTGCGGATCGAGGAAAAGAAGGACGGGGTTTCTTTTGATGGAGCGCCTGAGACTTCACTTTTCGTGCAGGACGAGGAGCGCGCTCTTGCCGAAGCGATCAGCAAGGCAGTGGCCGATGCGAAAAAAGCCGTGGCGGCCGAGGATTTCGTCGGGGCCATGTCCGGGCTCGCCTTGTTGCGCGGGCCGGTTGACGCCTTCTTTGACAAGGTGACAGTCAATGCCGAAGACACAACCTTGCGCGCCAACCGCCTGAAGTTGCTGGCGCGCATCCGCGCCGCGCTTAACGAAGTGGCGGATTTTTCAAAGATCGAGGGATAGGTCGCAAGGATCATGTTAAAAAATCAAAGTTGACGGAAACCTTCTATAAGGACTATCCGCGTGCTGGCAGGCGGCGGAGATAAAGACTGAGTACATCCCGTTTTCTGCCCAGAGCGGCGGCGGTGGTGTTAGTGGAGAGGCGGGGCATGAGTCAGAGCGCGAAGTGGGTCTACAGTTTCGGTGATGGCAAGGCGGAAGGAAGTGCTGCCATGCGCAACCTTCTGGGCGGCAAGGGCGCGAATCTTGCCGAAATGTCCAACCTTGGGCTGCCGGTGCCGCCGGGCTTCACCATCACGACAGAACTTTGCACGGCTTATTATGCCAATAACCGTCAGTATCCTGATGGATTGCGCGGCGAGGTCGAAACGGCTCTTGCCGATGTAGGCAAGGCGGTCGGGGCAAGCTTCGGTGACCCCGTTCGCCCGCTACTGGTATCGGTGCGCTCGGGCGCGCGCGCGTCCATGCCCGGTATGATGGATACGGTGCTGAACCTCGGCCTCAATGACGAGACGGTGGAGGGGCTGGCCCGCAATTCCAACGACCCCCGCTTCGCCTATGACAGCTATCGTCGCTTTATCCAGATGTATTCGGACGTGGTGCTGGGTGTCGAGCATCACAATTTCGAAGAGATCCTAGAGTATTTCAAGGAAGACCTTGGCATTTCTCTCGATACGGAACTTTCAGCCAATGACTGGAAGGAAGTGATTGCGCGCTACAAGAAGCGCGTTGAGGAAGAGCTGGGCGAGCCCTTCCCGCAGGATGTGACGGCGCAATTGTGGGGCGCCATCGGCGCGGTGTTCGGCTCATGGCGCAACGCGCGGGCCGAAACCTACCGGCGGCTCCACAATATTCCAGAAAGCTGGGGCACCGCCGTTAACGTGCAGGCCATGGTGTTCGGCAATATGGGTGACACCAGCGCGACCGGCGTCGCCTTCACCCGCAATCCCTCCACCGGCGAGTTCGCGCTCTATGGCGAGTTCCTCGTCAATGCGCAGGGCGAGGATGTGGTCGCAGGCATCCGCACGCCCCAGTCCCTGACAGAGATTTCGCGTATTGCGGCCAAGGACACGAAGCCTTCGATGGAGAAGGCGCTGCCGGAGGTTTTCTCTGAGCTGGTCGCGGTGTTCGACCGGCTCGAAAAACATTACCGCGACATGCAGGACGTCGAATTCACGGTGCAGGAGGGCAAGCTCTGGATGCTCCAGTGCCGCTCGGGCAAGCGCACCGCGCGCGCCGCTCTGGAGGGGGCTCTCGACAGGGGCGCGGGAGCGCTTATCCGCGAGGAGGAAGCGATTGCGCGCAGCGCGGCGCAGTCGCTAGACCAGTTTGTGCATCCGACGCGTGCTCACAATGCGGCGG